>JBEANW010000024.1:0-4166 GCA_041165225.1 Cyanobacteriota bacterium
ACTAGCTTCGCGTCGCGTTGCGGGGGTTAGATGCGGCTAAAGCCTTTCTCCCGTTGTCCTAAAGGATACACCTTCGGATAAGCAAACTGTCGAACCCGCAGGGCAAACTCCGAACTCCGACTATGTTATTCTTTGTCTGAGATATTATTTCATTAGCGAATATTAACAAATGTATCTCGCTTTTGGATAAGCTAGTCATGTATACCTAGCTTCGTGGGTGGCAAAGAGAGGAACCGATTGAGCAAGCAAACAACCCTAATTGAACGATTACAGGAACAAGAGAGTACTCAGCCTCATAAAAGGGCATTTACTTTCTTGGCTGATGGTGAAACCGAAATCGATAGCCTCACTTATCAACAGTTAAATGAGAAAGCCAAGGCGATCGCTTTTGTCTTGCAAAGTCATCATGCTCAAGGACAAAGAGCCTTGCTCCTCTTTCAACCAGGACTAGATTTTATTACAGCTTTTTTGGGCTGCTTGTATGCTGGAGTTGTAGCGGTTCCCGTCTACCCACCAAGGGCGAATCGTTCTCTGGAGCGTTTACAGGCGATCATTACTGATGCGTCAGCTACTTTTGCTCTAACTACTAAGTCGATTCAAGAACAGGTAGCTAGTAAATTTACTAGCCATGATGCTACCAAAAATATTCAGTTTATCGCTACCGATGGATTAAAACTAGATTTCGCTTCAGGCTGGCAAGATCCAGAAGTCACCTTAAACAGTCTGGCTTTTCTCCAATATACCAGTGGTTCGACAGGTAAGCCCAAAGGTGTAATGGTTAGTCATGACAATTTAATCGCTAATTCGATCACCATTAATCATTGTTTTCAAAATGCGCGGTCACACACTGCCGTTGCTTGGCTACCTCCCTACCATGATATGGGACTGATTGGTTGTATTATTCAACCGATGTATGTTGGTTTATCCATGTATTTGATGGCTCCCGTCACTTTTTTGCAGCGTCCTTATCGTTGGTTGCAGGCAATTTCTCGCTATGGCGGAGTAACCAATGGAGGGCCTAATTTTGCTTATGATCTCTGTGTTGATTCCGTCACTGAAGAACAGAAAGTCAACCTCGATTTAAGTTGTTGGGAGCTAGCATTTTCAGGTGCAGAGCCAGTCAGAACCGAGACGATTGAGCGTTTTAGTGCCTACTTTCGCGACTGTGGTTTTCGTCGCCAGGCTTTTTATCCTTGCTATGGGATGGCAGAATCGACTCTGATGATTACTGGGGGAGATAAGCTTGAGGAGCCAGTGACCAAGAGCTTTGATCCTCGAACCCTGGAAGAAAACCTGGCGGTGGTCACTAACAACTCAGAAAATAGCACTACTTTGGTGAGTAGTGGGCGTAATCTCCCAGGACAAAAACTGGCGATCGCGAAGCTAACGGGCGGTAGCGCCAATCCTGAACCTCTAAATCCCTGTTCTGAAGACGAAATTGGGGAAATTTGGGCGAAAAGCGCCAGTGTGGCGCAAGGATATTGGAATCGTCCTGAATTGACCTTGCATAGTTTTAATGGGGTATTCAAGGATACTCAAGAGGGTGGCTGGCTGCGGACAGGAGATTTGGGTTTTTTACACCGTGGAGAGTTATTTGTTACAGGGCGTTTAAAAGATCTAATCATCATTCGGGGGCGTAATTACTATCCCCAGGATCTGGAATTAACTGTAGACAATGCTCATGAGGCGATTAGAGCGGGGACTGGAGCAGCCTTTGCGGTAGAAGTAGGGGGGGAGGAGAAGCTAGTAATCACCCCAGAAATTAAGCGTACCTCCCTGCGGAAATTAAATGTGGCAGAAGTAACTAAGGCTATCCGTAAGGCGATCGCCAAACATCATGAACTACAAGTCTACGCCATAGTTTTATTAAAAACGGGCAGTATTCCTAAAACCTCTAGCGGTAAAATTCAGCGCCATGCTTGCAAAGCAGGATATTTGGACGGGAGTTTAAATAGCGTCGGAGAATTTGTATTAGGCAGCGCCAACCAACCGACAGAAAGCAGTCAACACAAATCAACAGTTCGGTTCTCTCAACTTGAAGCTAATCAAAAACAGGTGCAAATCCAGCATTGGTTGATCGAAAATATCGCCCAGCGTTTAGAGATACCTGTCTCGGAGATTGATATCCAAGAACCTTTCGCTAGTACTGGTTTAAATTCGGTGGCAGCGGTGGGTTTGTCGGCAGATTTGGAAGATTGGTTAAGCATTAAACTTTCGCCGACTATTGTCTATGACTATCCCAATATTGTTGAATTGGCTGCTTATTTAGGAGATGACCAAGCTGTTAAGCAAATATCCCCATTGAGAGTACAGATCCAAGAGACAGATATTGCCATTATTGGTCTGGGATGTCGTTTTCCAGGGGCAAATAATCCCCCAGAATTTTGGCAGTTATTACGAGATGGTCAGGATGGCATTAGTAATTCAGGCGATCGCTGGGCAGGTTCAGGCTGGGGTGGTTTTATTGAAGGCGTAGATCAGTTTGAGCCAGAGTTTTTTGGGATTACCCCCAGGGAAGCCCAAAGCATCGATCCACAGCAAAGATTACTCCTAGAGGTTAGTTGGTCAGCTTTAGAGGATGCAGCCATTGCTAATGGTGAGTTGGCGGGGAGTAATACAGGGGTGTTTATCGGCATCAGCAGTAGTGATTATTCCCAATTGAGGTATCACTACGGGACAGAGGTAGATGCTTATCTTGGCACAGGAAATGCCCATAGTATCGCTGCCAATCGCCTCTCCTATCTATTTGACCTTAAAGGGCCTTCTTTGGCGGTAGATACCGCTTGTTCTTCGTCTTTGGTGGCATTGCACTTAGCCAGTCAGAGTTTGAAAACGGGGGAATGCGATCGCGCGATCGCTGGGGGAGTAAATTTGATGTTAGCCCCAGAACTCACCCAAACCTTTGCCCTGGCGGGGATGATGGCAGAGAATGGGCGTTGTAAAACCTTTGATGAGTCGGCGGATGGTTATGTTCGTGGGGAAGGTTGTGGGGTAGTGATCCTCAAGCGGTTGGTGGATGCGCGACGAGATGGCGATCGCATTTTGGCGGTAGTTAAAGGTTCGGCAATCAATCAAGATGGGCGGAGCAATGGTTTGACTGCCCCCAATGGTTTGGCGCAACAGACAGTAATCCGTCAGGCTTTAGCTAATGCCCAGATTGTTCCTGATCAGGTAAGCTACATTGAGTCCCACGGTACAGGGACATCTTTGGGAGATCCCATTGAGGTTAATTCCTTAAAGGCGGTTTTAGGGACAAGAACTGAATCTTGCTATTTGGGTTCGTTGAAAACCAATATTGGACATTTGGAAGCAGCAGCGGGTATTGCAGGGGTAATTAAAACAGTGCTTTGTCTCCAGCAGGAGGCGATTCCCCCCAACCTTCACTTTCAAGAACTAAATCCCTTAATTGACTTGGGAGATAGCAAGCTGACTATTCCCCAACAGTTACAGCCTTGGAAGGGGGAGACGAGATATGCAGGAGTCAGTTCCTTTGGTTTTGGGGGGACGAATGCCCATGTTGTTTTGGGCGTTGGGGAATCAGGAAGAACAGCAGAGCAAGAGAATAGTGAATTACAGCCACGGTCATTGCACCTATTAACTCTATCGGCAAAAACTGCCCCTGCCCTCAAAGACTTGGTATTAAGTTATCAACATAGCCTCGCCAGCAATCCCCAGGCTAACTTAAGGGATATTTGCTATACGACAAATGTTGGTAGAACTCACTTTAATCATCGTTTGGCGATCGCTGTTGATTCTGTTCCCCAGCTACAAGCACAACTAGCAAATTTTATTACCGAGGGAACGAGTAAAGGAATTGCGACGGGACATACCGAGCATCAACATCAAGTCGCCTTGCTGTTTACAGGACAAGGTTCTCAATATGTGAACATGGGGCAGAAGCTCTATCAAACTCAGCCAGTCTTTAGAGCAGCGATCGATCAATGCGCTGATATCCTCCATGCTTATTTAGAGCATTCCCTCTTGGAGGTTTTATTTGCTCAACAACCTTCCTCTTTTAGTCCTCATCCGTCTTCGTGGTTAGATGAGACAGTTTATACCCAGCCTGCAATTTTTGCTTTGGAATACGCCTTGGCGCAAATGTGGCTCGATTGGGGGATCAAACCCACCGCCTTAATTGGTCATAGTGTGGGGGAATATGTGGCAGC
>JBEANW010000025.1:0-4870 GCA_041165225.1 Cyanobacteriota bacterium
GTCTATGTTAATCAAGACCCCATTGGCACGGAATTAGGGGGAACTCTCAAAAATGTCATGGCGATCGCTTCGGGGGTTTGCGATGGGATGAATTTGGGGACTAATGCCAAAGCCGCCCTACTCACCCGCGCCTTACCCGAAATGATTAGGATCGGCACCCATTTAGGAGCATCGGGGGCTACGTTTTTTGGTTTATCTGGCTTGGGGGACTTAATAGCTACCTGCGACAGTCCTCTCTCACGGAATTATCAGGTGGGATACAGGCTAGCTTTGGGTCAAACTCTCGAAGGGATTTTAGCAGATTTGGAAGGAACTGCCGAAGGAGTTAATACCACGAGAGTACTGGTGAAAATTGCCGAGGCAGAGCAGATCGCTGTTCCCATCGCCCAACAGGTACATCAGTTATTGCAGGGAAAAATTACTCCTCAATTAGCAGTTCAAGCTCTGATGGAACGAGACTTAAAGCCCGAATTTGGCGATCTAGATTTTTAAATCCTGCGATCGCAACAATCCGTAAAAGAAAAAGAAGCACCATCATTGCTGTGGGCTTCCCTCAACTATATTACCGAGTTGATAGTAATAACCGACTAGTCCCTACTAAGGAAACAGATAATCTGTTATCACTGTTTTGATTATTTCATAAGTCTTTTGCAATAAGACTAACTTTACGTAACCTTTGTGTCAGCTATGTCAGAAAGATACATAATTAAACCACGTTTAGTGTGAAAACCTCAGTTTTCAGATAGTCTAGGGGAAAGGGGAAAGGGGAAAGGGAAAAAGGCTTGTGACTCTATTTTAATCAAGGGAGTTCTTTTCTTGGGCTAGCATTTTAGCTGCGATCGCGCCGCCAATAAAGCCAAATAGATGTCCTTGCCAAGAAACTCCCATCTGAGAGGGGAAGACACCCCAAATAAAACCACCATAAGCGATGGCTACAAAGATCGATAAGGCGATCGAAGGAAAGTTTTTCTGGAAATAGCCTCGTAAGAGCAGAAAGCCCAAATAACCGTAGATTAGGATGCTAGCGCCAATGTGAACTGACTGGGGAGAGCCAAACAGCCAAACTCCCGCACCACCGATTACCGCACTCATGATAGAAGCGATATAAAAATCACTAGTTTCTTGGATCATGGTTAACCAGCCCAAGGTCAGAAAAGGGATGGTGTTGGCGATTAAATGGGGAAATCCACCGTGGAGAAATGGCGCGAAGACAATTCCTCGTAACCCGATGATGCTGTGAGGCTGGATACCATAACTGTCTAAACTGCCATGAAAGACTAGCTGGTCGGCAATTTCAACCACCCAGAAGATAGCAATGGCAACAATTAAAATTTTAAGTTCTTTCAAAACTGCGTTTCGCTTTGAGGGTTTTCGATAGTAACTACTCATATAATTGTAAATTATTTACCAGTGCGATTGCTTAAGACTTAACAATAATGACTTTAGTGATTCTTGATCTATATTTGAGCTGGAATTGAGCTAGAAAAGTTTACCGATTATGACTTGGGAGTAACTGAGTTTCAAAAAAATCACCAGAGCGATCGCTCTGAGCAGAACAGACAGTACTCTAAACTACTAACTCTTCAAACCAGATTTGATGCAGATGGATACAAACAGATGCAGACAATTGATAAACTGCTCAATTATGGATAGGTTTAGGCTACTTTGTCGAGTCGAAAATGTAATTACAGAAACTTGGTATTCAAAAAATGGGGTGAAAGAATTATGATATATATCAATGCCATCTGTTAAAAGGTTTCAATCGTCATCGAGACGTAAGAACCTCAAGAGAAAATAAATAGCAAACAAAAATTATTAACTATAGAGAGAGATATTATTTCTCTAGCTGTAAAACATCTTCAAAATCAGGAGAAATTAAAACCAATGAAGAGATTCGTCAGCATTGTAGCTGCCTTATTATTAGTTGTCGGTGCTTGGGGATTTGCTCCCGCAGCCCATGCCAGTGAAACAGGACTATTTACCACCCTTCAGCCTTCCGCAATTTTAGCTCGCGTAAATACATCAGACGCTAAACGCCAGGAATTAATTAGGGGTAAATTAGATCTTAATAATAGTGATGTCCGAGAATTTCGCAGACTAAAAGGATTTTATCCCGATCTTGCCAGTAAAATCATCCAAAATGCTCCTTACAACAATGTCGAAGATGTTTTAGATATTCCTGGATTGAGTCCTAGTCAAGCTGAACGTCTACAGGCTAACATCAAGGAGTTTTTCGTAACTGATGTGGAAGCTTCGATGAATGCTGGTGGCGATCGCTATAATCCAGGATTATATTAGCAAGCTTGTCCTTTATGTAACTTTATATAACCACGTCAATCGATTGAACGTGGTTTTTTTGGCTCTATAATGCCATGATGATCTCCAATTCTCCAATTTTAAGATGTGTCAAAATAACTAAAATTGATTTACCCTAAATTTGATGTAATAGTTGTGGGTTCAGGTGCTGCGGGGCTTTACGGGGCTTTATGTCTACCTGCTGATTTGACGGTAGCTTTGGTGACTAAAGATCAGTTAAATACAGGCGCTAGTGATTGGGCTCAAGGGGGTATTGCTGCTGCTATCAGTTTGGAAGATTCTCCTCAGCTACATTTAGAGGACACTCTCAAGGCGGGGGCGGGATTATGCGATCGCCAAGCAGTCAAGTTTTTAGTAGATCATGGGGAAAGTTCGATTAAATCATTGGTAGAGATGGGAGTGGCATTTGATCGACACCAAAGCCAGCTTGCTATGACCCTAGAGGCAGCCCATTCCCGTCCGAGGGTACTCCACGCAGCGGACACTACAGGCAGGGCGATCGTCGCGACTCTAGCTCAACAGGTGTTACAAAAAAGCAATATTCACGTACTATCCCAAGCCTTTGCCCTCAAACTTTGGCTCAATGACCGTCAGGAATGCCAGGGTATCAGTATCCTCAAAGACCATCATGTGAGTTGGCTGCAAGCTGGGGCGGTTATCCTGGCGACAGGAGGTGGGGGACAGGTATTTTCCCAAACTACCAATCCTGATGTGAGTACAGGGGATGGAGTGGCGATCGCTTGGCGCAGTGGAGCAACGATTCGAGATCCAGAATTTGTGCAGTTTCATCCTACCGCTTTAACCGTTCCTGGCGCACCCAGATTTTTAATTAGTGAAGCAGTGCGGGGAGAAGGGGCGCACTTAATTGACCATAGTGGCAAACGATTTACGTTTGATTATCATCCTGATGGAGAATTAGCCCCCAGGGATATAGTCAGTCGAGCTATTTTTAGCCATTTACAAAAGACAGGGGCTAGTCAGAGATTACTCCGCGCTACAAGCACGGAGCCTTCTTGCGAAGTTTGCTCAACGGGGGAAACCCCCGCAACGCAACTTCACGCTGCTCTGACCGTTGGTCATGTTTTTCTTGATCTCCAAGCTATTCCCCCAGAACGCATTCGCTATCGTTTCCCCAATATTATTCGCGTCTGTCAACATTGGGATGTGGATATTTTTACCAAGCCGATTCCCGTAACCCCCGCTGCCCACTATTGGATGGGGGGAATTGCCGTTGATACCATGAACCAAACTTCGATTCCTGGACTATATGCGGTGGGGGAAGCTGCTAGTACTGGAGTTCACGGCGCAAATCGTCTGGCGAGCAATTCTCTCCTGGAGTGTGTCGTCTATGCTGCTCAACTGGCAAAATTACAACCCCCTCTCCTCTCAACCATTAATGCCCCAGAAATTACCGAAATCGCTGATGATTGGTCAGGGGAATTGAATTTAGTGACTGCTATCAGAAATCAATTACCCGAATTGATGTGGCAAAGTGCGGGAATTTGTCGTCGAGAAGCTACCCTAACTCAGGCGATCGCTCAAGTTAGTCAATGGCGATCGCAAATGCAGAATTTGTCTCTCAATCACTATGTAGCTGATTTATCTCCCACCCAACAGTACAGACTAGTCCATCAGTTAGCAGAATCGCAGCTTAAGCTATATGCCGAGACATTAAACCTGCTGGACGTTGGCTATTTAATTCTCCAAAGTGCAGCATTTCGCACCGAAAGTCGCGGGGGACACTATCGAGAAGACTATCCTAATACTTCAGACCAATGGCAGCAACACACCTTAATTCAAGGGGAACAGTGGCGTAAATCTAAATCTTAATTTTTGACCTTTAACTCTCATTCTGAGTTTTTCCTTCTCATACTTCGACGGCGGATCGCGCGATCGTGCAATCGTTCTAAAATTACTAAAGCATAAAAATAGGTGATTACCCCCGCAATCATCCCCACCACAAAACTGCCTGTTAACAGGGTAATGGCGAAGGTAGAACCTAATTCTTTAAAAGCAGCGAACGACTCGATATTTAGCGGTGGTAAAACCGTATCCCCAGTTCCCAACAATAGCTTGCCAATTTTATAGTTGAAAATATAAAGGGGTACGGAGGTTAACGGGTTACTAATCCAAGTTGCTGCTAAGGCAGCAACTTTACTGCCACGAGAGATGGTAGCGAGCAAAAAAGCCAACAAACTTTGCATACCGAAGAAGGGAAAGCAGCCCGTAAAAACTCCCACTGCTAATCCCTTCGCCACAACTTCTGGCTTATCCTGTAATCTCAGCAGCCTTAGATAGACTAAACGAATCCGTCTACCTAGATTAGTCCGACGCAACCCTGGCTGTTTACGTTGATGTTGATGTTGATATTTACGGCTTCTACCCACTTCTAAGCAATGAGAAGGTCTTAAAACACTGATTTCGATTTATCAAAAAAGCTTTAAGCTCTAGGCTTTAAACTTATACGGCGGCTTTTATGAGGGAAGCTACATGCGGACAAGTACATGCGGACAAGTCCTTTGTTTGTCACATAAAACGCGCCTTAGCTATCGGG
>JBEANW010000026.1:0-11779 GCA_041165225.1 Cyanobacteriota bacterium
ATTCAAAATCTCTGTTTAGAAGGTTTCAGACTTGGAACTAGAATTAGAACCACTGAATTGTCCTTCGACGACTAAAGTACCTGTGGAAGTGGAAGTTTTAGTGTTGCGACCGAAAGCTTCGGCTCCTGCGTTGGCTTCAGCTACGTTGTAAGGGCGTTGGTAGTGGTATTGGTATCCATAACCATAACCACCTTTAACTTCAGTTTCAGTAGCGGACTCGATGTGTTGTAGATCGGAAATAATCATTTGTCTTGCCTCTTGTATTGTTATTTGTAAGTTGTTGTTGTGATGAGCTTCGTTAATTTAATGTATGTAGTGAGCTAGATAAATATGCAGCTTCCTAGTCACTACGATTCAAAATCTCTATTTAGAAGGTTTCAGCCTTGGAACTAGAATTAGAACCACTGAATTGACCTTCGACAACTAAAGTACTTGTGGAAGTAGAAGTTTTAGTATTGAGACCGAAAGCTTCGGCTCCTGCGGTAGCTTCAGCTACGTTGTAAGGGCGTTGGTAGTAGTATCCATAACCGTAACCACCTTTAACTTCAGTTTCAGTAGCGGACTCGATGTGTTGTAGATCAGAAATAATCATTTGTTTTACCTCTTGTTATTTGTAAGTTGTTGTTAGGACTCGTTGTGGTGAGCCTCGTTAATCTAATGTATGTAGCGGATTGGATAAATATGCAGTTCACGGCTCAATACAATTCAGAATCCATAATTCAAGCCAAGTTCCGCTAGTGAGGAAATAGCGATCGCCAAACACGATAAGATAAAATTGCCGAGGGATTTCACAGATCGTGTTATGGTTCGCCAACAACTAGTTGCAAAAATAGCAGATGAATAAAGTCAAACTTTCTTTAATTCTGATCTCCGCTTCCATTATTCTTCTTGGCGGTAGCTTGGTTTTTCTTACAGTAGGTAGAGTTGTGGGACAATTCTTTTTTGGTCGCAGTTTTGCTGAGAGTGAATTACAAGATTACGTCTCTTCCGTACTCAAACAAGAACTCAACGGTTCTAGATGTCAAGCAATGGATACCGATGGTAATAGTTATGTCTCCTGTGACTACACTTTGGTTTCTAATCCAGAGCAAACTTACTCAATTGAATGTTCTGCTTGGGGATTAGATGGCTTTCTCAACCGAGGATGTAAAACGCGCTTTCCTCAATATCGTCGGTAAGTAATCAAATCAGTTGTTATTAAAAGCTATAAGCCTTAATCAGTTGAGGTTCTACACTCCTATTGATTGAAGCTTCCACGCGATCGCCAAGCTCCTTAACGAACATCGGACAGTTCACAGCAATTGTGTTTAAAAGTAATTGTGTTTAAATATGTGTGAGAAACTTGTTTCTCGACTATGGCTACTCAAAAACTTGGTTAATTGTTGATTATGGTTTATAAGCTATTGAATATTGGCAAGCATGCTGGAGCGATTAGGCTCCGCCTAGGCTTCGCGATCGCAATTATTTTCCTCTCAACCGAAACTCTAGGTGCTTCATCTACCGAATATGTCTTCACTGCGCCACCAGAAGTAAATCGCCAAATAGTAGAAATTCCTCCCAGCGAGACAGACTACCCTCTCTATGAATGTGGGTCTGAGAAGGTCGCAAAACCAGAAACAGCTACAAAAGCCACCAATGCTCTAGATGTTCATGATTGTAAGTGTCAGGACTGCGAAGATACACTAGAGGAGTCTGAATTAGATCCAGCAGATCAACCCTAGAAAAAGCAGTTGAGCAACCATAAATGACAGCACCATCAGTACAATTATTTGACTGGATCTATATTTCTGGTCATTTATTTAATCAAAGTACATCCCGTATTATTTGGAATTTATTTTTAGCTTTTATTCCCTTTGCCCTGAGCTTTTATCTCTTTCGTCTGACCGCTTTACGCAATCTGTGGTGGTGGACATCATTACTGATTTTTATTGCTTTCTTACCCAATGCCCCCTATATCCTGACGGACTCAATTCATATTGTGGAACTGAGCCAGAAAGATTATCCTCACTCGGCAATTGTTTTAGTTTTAATTCCCCAATATATTCTGTTTATTTGCCTGGGATTTGAAGCTTATGTTATTTCTCTAGTCAAACTAGAGCAATACTTAACCAATTTCATGGCATCAAAATATCTCACAATGGTCAATGGAATCGCCCATAGTTTGTGCATCGTGGGAATCTATATCGGTAGGTTTGAAAGATTTAATAGCTGGGATTTTTTGACTAAACCAGGAACAGTAGTGATCACCACCATCCAAGACCTGGAGAATGGCTGGAAAATGCTGAGTATGGCGATCGCTTTTTTCACTCTTTGGTTACTCTCAGAATTTATCAAACTAGTTAATGAAAAATTGGCTAAAAGCTAAAAGCCGAGAGCTAAAAGCTTTTAAAGGTAATCAGTAATCACGATGGGTATAAGCTTTAGCATTTTTGCCTGTATAGGTAGCAGCAATGTGACCATCCCCAGTCACTTTATATTTATAGGTAACTAAACCTTCTAAACCGACAGGGCCACGGGGCGGCATTTGCTGAGTACTAATCCCCACCTCTGCGCCAAAGCCATAGCGAAAACCATCAGCAAAGCGGGTAGAGCAATTATGGTATACCCCCGCAGCATCTACTTGATTCTGAAATAGCTCCGCTGCTTGAGAATCTTCCGTGATGATCGCATCGGTATGTTTGGAGCCATATTGATTGATATGGGCGATCGCACTCTCTAGAGAATCAACCATCTTAATCGCCAGAATCAAATCACTGTACTCGGTTTGCCAATCATGTTCTTGAGCGGGGATTGCTGGAATAATTTTTCTCGTCGCCTCATCTCCCCTTAACTCTACCCCCTCTGCTTGTAGCGCCTTGGCAATTTGGGGTAAAAACTCTTGGGCAATATCTTGATGGACTAATAAAGTCTCAATCGCATTGCAGGCTGAGGGATAATGGGTTTTCGCGTCAACGGTAATTCTAATCGACTTAGCTAAATCTGCTGCTTGATCTAAATACAGGTGACAAATGCCATCCGCATGACCCAAAACAGGAATACGAGTATGATCTTGAACATAGCGCACAAAAGAATTAGAACCACGAGGAATGATCAGATCTACATACTGATCCAGTTCTAATAGCTGTTTAATTTCTTCCCTGGTGGTTAACAATTGCACCGCAGCAGGGTCAACTTTTGTCCCTGCTAAAGCTTGAGCAACTACTTGAGCTAAGACCTGACAAGAATTAATCGCTTCCTTCCCTCCCTTCAAAATCACCCCATTACCAGACTTAATTGCCAAACTAGTAATCTGAATCAAGGCTTCAGGGCGAGCTTCAAAAATAATACCTAAAACTCCTAGAGGACAAGTTACCCGCTTTAAAATTAAACCTGCATCCAACTCACGGTGAATCTGATTCACGCCAATGGGGTCAGGTAGTTTAGCCACATCTCGCACTCCTGCGATCGCTTCCTGTAGTTTAGACTCCCCTAGCTTTAATCGAGAATATAGTGCGGGGGCAAGATGCTCAGATTCGGCTGCTTCGAGATCTGCTTCATTGGCAGCAATTATGTCGGGGGTAGCTACTTCCAGAGCTTTTGCCATAGCCTCTAAAGCAGAGTTGCGCTCTGCCGTCGATAAAACCGCCAGCTTCAGTGCTGCTGCACGAGTTTGTTGGGCAATTTCAATTAAAGAAAGTGATTCTATCGACGAAGCAACCATTTATATTCTGAGATACTGTTTTACATGTCTTATATGTCCCCAATTTTAACGGATGGAGTTGATTAGAAAATGCAAATTTTTACTAACTGGACTTTAGAAAAAAGTAATTAATAATCCTTGAACTAGAGGTACAGTAGTTTTTTAACCTGATTTTATCCCCAAATAAATCCCCGATTGGCTTTATGTTCCGCAAACAGTTCCATTACTCTAAAGGTTACAGGACAAGCGTTTCGAGCTAGATTACCCCAAGGGGGAGCCTCGCGCTTATCTACCCCAAGACGTTATAGATTAATTTTGACGATCGCCTTAGAATTAGTCAGATGGGACACACGACTACTAGTTTCAGGATCGAGGTTGATTTTGACCTCGACAATTCTACTGTCCACATCCGCAGCAGGATCGGTATTCAGAACGTCTTGCTTGCCGATTTTCAAACCAATCTGACTGACTTCACCTGTGATTTCTTGGGTAAATGCCCCTGTTTCACTTTTAATCGTGGCGGTTTGCCCCAGTTGCACCTTGCCAATATCACTTTCATGGACTTCTGCCACCACCATCATTTTGCTGGTTTGAGCGAATTCTACTAATCCGTCTGCATCCACTACTTCCCCTGGATAGGCAATGATTTTGATAATTTGTCCATCGCTGGGGGCTGTAACCTTAGCTAGGGCTAAATCTTCTTCTGCTTGATGTAAAGTGGCGATCGCTTGAGCTACTTCTGCTTGAGCTTTGATCAGATCTACTGACCGCACTTCCCCCACACTATCTAGAGTTGAGGCTGCTGAGATCACTTGTTCCTGTAGGGTATTTTTATTTTGTCTGGCTACTGCTTGGGCTTGATTAATCTGTTGTTGTAGGGTATCAAAGGTACGATTATAACTAGCTTGAGCTTCCACCACCGCCATGTGGGCTGTATCCATCTTTAGACGACGGGAATCTAACTCAGATTCCGCTATGACTCCTGCCTGCGCCAATTGTTGATAGCGTTTAAATTCACTGGTGGCATTGCCCAACTCTGCCTTCAAGCGATCTCTGGTTGCTTGTTTTTCCGCGCTTTCTGTCCGTAACTGTGCCTGTAAACGAGCGACTTCTGCTTCGTTGGCGATTACTTCTCCCGCTAACTCGGCTTTCACTTTGTTTAAATTTGCCCCTTGAGCATTGATATCGCCTTGTTTCGCCCCTGCTTTAATGATGCCTAAATCCGCTTCTGCTACCTTGACTTCTTGGCTCGCTAATTCAACGGCTGCATTGGCACGACGATAATTATCTAATAGCGCAATGGTTTGTCCTGAAATTACGCGATCGCCTTCTTCCACAAGTAGTTGAGCTATTTTTGCCCCCCCTAAATTTGGTGAAGGAGCAAGTTTGATCATCTTGCCCTGGGGTTCAATTCTACCTAGGGCTGTCACCGCCTTAATCGGCTGTGGTCTAAAGGTTTCGACCTCTTGTTGGCTAGCAGTTTTACTGATGCTATAAAGAATTGTCATCGCCGCCAGGGCTAAACCCCCTAGACATAAAGCAATAATTAATTTGTTATTTGATGAAAACTTCTGTAGTTTATCCATAATTTCATTAGCAATAATTAATCGTCAATCAAAGAGCCATCAGCTTTGATCTCGCTTCTGATCTCTGGATCAACGGGAGACAACAATAAGCTAATCAAAAACTGACTAAACTCCTTCATAGTGAGATCGAATTCTTGATCTCTTTCATAGCGTTCCCAAAAACCCATAAAGGCGAAGTATCCTATCTCTGCCTTATGTCTGGCTTCACCTTGCTCAAAACCATAATCCTGTAGTAACTGATTCAAATACTCCACTCGTTTCGTTTCCACCATCCTGACTCGTACTTGGATTGCTGGCACTTGATTTGCCCAAATAAGAATAGCTGTCTCAGGATCTGGTTGATTGCAGAGTTCTTCGGCAAGGGAAAACAGCTTGACTAGCCGAGCTTGAGGAGTCAGCTCTTTTTGAGATTCATTAATTAGCCATTGTGTTTCATTTTCCCAACGTTGCAAAATACTTTCTAATAGTTCTTTACGGTTTTTGAAATGCCAATAGAAACTACCTTTGCTCACCTGAAGTTGACGCGCCAATACTTCTACTTTGACCCCTGCAACCCCTTGGTTTGCCATTAGCACCCACCCTGCATTAATCCAATCTACTTTTGTTAAAGGCAATTAAACCTCGTTTAGCTTGAAAGCCACAGTTTTAAAACTGGGTTTGGGGAAAAGGGGAAAGGTTTATGACTCTGCTGAAGTTGTTAGTTTTAAACTTCAGTTTTGAATATGGACACAGTTTAGCTTAACCATACGGTAAAGTATGTTTTAAGAGTCTAGGCAAAAAAACATACCCTGTCAAGACCCCAGAGTATATCGTAGGGGCGAACGCCCTAAAGGATTAGCTTCGCGTCGCTGTTCGCCCTTATAGAATCATGTGGTTTTTATTTGAAATGACTATAAATCGGGAAAAACTTCCTGCACTGCGGGATGAATAATCTGCCCCTGTTTGATATTTAATCCCCTGGCTAGAGCCTGATTTTTTCCCAAAGCCGACAGACCATAATCTGCTAATTGCATAACATAGGGTAAGGTGCTGTTGTTTAAAGCTTGAGTTGCTGTCCAGGGAACTGCCCCAGGCATATTAGGGACTCCAAAATGAACTACTCCTTCAGCTTCGTAAGTCGGCTGGGTATGGGAAGTGGGACGAAGGGTTTCAATACAACCCCCTTGATCTACCGCCACATCGATAATGACTGAACCAGGGCGCATCTGAGCCACTAGTTCACGAGATACCAAGATAGGAGCTTTTTTCCCCACTACTAACACTGCCCCAATAAGCAAGTCCGCATCTTTCACTGCCTGTTCGATTTGAGCAGGGGTGCTGTAAAGCAACTCTACCCTGGAACCAAATAGACTTTCTAGATACCCAAGGCGATCGACATTCAGATCAATAATTTGGACTTTTGCCCCCATGCCCACGGCAATTTTGGCTGCTTCCGTGCCAACGACACCACCACCAAGAATCACTACTTTGCCAGGGCTTACTCCAGGCACACCTCCCAACAAAACTCCCCTGCCACCCTGCTGCTTTTCTAGATATCTAGCGCCGAACTGGACGGATAAACGGCCGGCAATGATGCTCATGGGGGTGAGCAGAGGGAGCATCCCACTCTCTAACTCTACAGTTTCATAGGCGATCGCCGTAGTGCCAGAATCAATTAAAGCTTTAGTTAAAGAGAGATCTGCTGCTAAATGAAGATAAGTAAATAGTAGTTGATGGGGACGTAGATATTGATATTCCTGAGCTAAAGGCTCTTTGACTTTGACGATTAATTCCTTATCCCAAACTTCAGCCTGATCGGTAATAATTTTGGCTCCCGCCTGTTGATAGTCGCGATCGCTAAATCCTGAACCCATCCCCGCATTGCTTTCGACAAATACAGTATGGTTTTTAGATAATGCCTGAACACTATTGGGAGTTAAGCCGACGCGAAATTCTTGGTCTTTAGTTTCTTGCGGAACACCTATTTCCATCTCGTTTACGTCACTAAGTAATGGTTCAATATTCTACTAGTTAAACAAAATCATCTGTGGTTTTGATTACTATTAGCCAAGTTTAAGCAAATTTAAGACTTACTGCATGCGGTCGATGGTGCGATATTGAATAGCTTCCGCTAGATGATTGCTTTGTAAATTGCGATCGCCTGCTAAATCGGCAATCGTGCGAGATACCTTCAACACTCGATCCATTGCTCTAGCGGATAGACCCAGTTTTCTAATTGCTCCTTCGAGGAGATTACGACTCTGTTCATCTAGCACACAAAACTCTCGGAGGTGATGCGATCGCATTTCGGCATTACAACTTATACCTGGCTCTCTCTGAAAACGTAGTTCCGCAAGCTCACGAGCAGCAACAACTCTGGTTCTCACAATCGCAGAATCTTCTCCTGTGGTTTGTCTGGTCATTTCTTCGGGTTTAAGACGATTGGCTGCCACCTGAAGATCAATCCTGTCCATTAAAGGCCCAGAGAGCTTCGACCAATAATTTTCCCGCTGACGGGAGGAACAGGTGCAGTGTTGAATGGGATCACCAAAATAGCCACAGGGACAGGGATTAGTACTGGCAACCAGAGTAAATTGAGCAGGAAAAATCACCGATTGACGAGTGCGGGAAATTGTCACCTGACCATCTTCTAAAGGCTGGCGCAGATATTCTAAGACGTTGCGCTTAAATTCTGTGAGTTCATCCAAAAAAAGTATGCCCTTATGAGCTAGAGAGATTTCTCCAGGACGGGGATAAGTACCTCCCCCTACTAAAGCTGCTCCTGAAGCGGAATGGTGCGGACTCCGAAAGGGTCTTTCGGTGACTAGTTCACCCCGATCTTTCAGCAGTCCAGCAACGGAATGAATCTGAGAAACTTCGAGAGCCTCGTCAAAAGAGAGATTCGGCAGAATTCCTGGTAAGCGCTGGGCAAGCATCGTTTTGCCACTACCTGGTGGTCCAATGAGAATCAGGTTGTGTCCCCCCGCCGCCGCAATTTCCAAGGCTCGTCGAGCCTGAATTTGTCCCTTAACATCCTTGAGATTGGGAACATGATCAAGCGATCGCTGTTTGGTCAAAGGATTTTCGGCAATCACTGGCTGATATTTATCTGGCTGGTTCAGAAAATCTGCAACCTGGGTAATATTGGCAAAGCCATAAACCTTGATATCCTTGACTACTGCTGCTTCCTGAGCATTTCCTAGGGGAAGAATCAGTCCCGCAATCCCCATTTTAGAAGCAGCGGCGGCGATGGGTAAGACCCCTGAAACGGCTCTGAGGCTACCGTCTAAAGAAACTTCACCATAGAATAAATGATCCCCTAGCAATTGAGGGTCTATTTGTTCCGAGGCAGCGAGAATGCCCACACTGATTGGTAGATCGAAGCACGGCCCTTCCTTCCGCAGATCGGCGGGAGTTAAATTAATCACAATTTTACGCACAGGAAAAGCAAACTTGGCGTTTTTCAGGGCAGCTTTCACCCTTTCCCTAGATTCTTGAATTGCCACATCGGGCAATCCCACGACGATAATTTTGGGCAACCCGCCCGAAACATCAACTTCCACACCCACCTTAATAGCATCTATGCCTGCGATCGCTGCGCTCCAAACCCTTGCTAACATGGATTAAAACTCACTGCATTTATTCCAGCCTAGGTTGCAACTAGTGGATTGTCTAACCGCAATTTCACTAGTCTTTGAATTTCACCAGTTAATTGCAGTTAATTTCAGCCACTAATTAATCTGAAATCTGAAAGTAGCGTCTAAACTAAAAATATGTTCGCAGATAATTCAGATAACTTTAATTCAGGATTATGTCTCAACGTATTTGAATACTAAGATTTTTATGCATCTTGATACTTTACATCTACTTTAGGGAACAATAAACCCAAGTACAATCTGGCATGAATAATCGATGTTCGAGATCTATTACCAGCTAGCTGTCTTATTTTTAGTAAATAGAGGTTAATATAGATGATTTTACTATTTTAAGCATTTAAATTACCTTGTTAACAAAATATTGCTTGAAGATTAGTTTGCTACGACAATCAGAACAATATGGATACCAATTATCATCAAACTCAAAAAATGGATTTAGAGCAGATACACCACATATTAGTCATTGAAGATCCATCTTTTGTCAGAGAGATTCAGCTTGATGCTGCCACCTATTCTATTGGTCGTCATTCTAGTAATGATATTGTTCTTTCCTGTCAAAAATCTTCCCGCAATCATGCCACTATTCTCAGAAGAACCGATGCTAAAACTGGTCAATACTCCTATTGGATTTTAGATGGAGATTTACAAGGGAATAGAAGTAGAAATGGTATTTATATCAATGGTAAAAAAAGTCTAGTTCATGAATTGCAATCTGGAGACGTAGTACATTTTAGTGGCGATGCCTCAGTTCGTTATAAAACTTCCACTGAGCCACTGAAAAATACCCTGCAATCAGATGACGCGGACTTAGCTCGTATTGCTGCTGCTCCCCCTCAAGATCTTAATCGAGACATCTTAATTAATAAAGAAACAATTGTCTCCTTAGATCAAAATAATCCCCAGAAAATTGAAATATCTCTTGATAATTCTCTACAACTTTCCCTAGCAGAACTCAGTCCTCACCCAATCATTGAGATTGATCTTTATGGAAATATTACCTATATTAATTCTGCTGGAATAATTGGCTTCAAGGATATTCACCATCGTAAATTAAATCATCCCTTACTAGATAACTTAGTTGCTCAATATCATCAGGGACATGACAACATAATTAGTCGTAAAGTTACAGTAAATGAGGAAACTTTTGATCAAGTAGCTCAATATCTACCAGAAAAAAGAGTAATTAGGAATTATATAACTAATATTACTCAGCAAAAAAATCTTGAACATGAGTTACAGCAAGTTAAAACTTATTATAATCGCATCGCTGACCAAGTTTCCGAAGGGATTATGCTGGTGGAATCAGCTACCAAGCAGATTATTGAAGCGAATCCTGCCTGTAGCAAAATCTTAGGATATTCTCAGGCTGAGTTATTACAGATGAATGTCTATGAATTAGTTGATCAATCAGAAAAATTTGCTCTAGTAATTAGAAGTATCATTGCCGAAAATAATAATTTTGAAGGAGAGTATTACTTACGTCATCAGAGTGGCAATTTAGTACCGACGCAAGTGCAAATTAGCATTATTAAATTTGCCTCAGAAGAAAGTATTTGTTTAATTATTCGTCATTCTGGGGTGAAAATCACCCTCGATGCGGTTGAACAAGTATCCAGCGAATTATTCAAAAGAGAGTTATTCAATCAGCAGCTATTAACAGCGATCGCCAATGCCAAAAGAAGTCAAAAACTATTGGCGGTCATCTTCTGCAAGCTAGAATTTCTGCCTGATATCAATGTGAGTATTGGGGCAGAAAACTACGATAAGCTACTATTGGCATTAGAAAAAAGATTGGGTACTTGTTTGCGGGCAGGGGATACAGTAGTTCGTTGGCAGGAAGATAAATTTGCCCTACTACTGTCCCAGGTTGGTGACATTGAAGAAGTAACCAAAATTACCCAACGCATTAATCAATCAACCCATCAATCTTTTACTCTCGGTAACACCAAAGCCTCCATTAGCAGTGTCACAGGGATTGCCGTATATCCTCAAGATGGCATCGAACCTGAAATTTTAATGGCTAGTGCCAATACCGCTCTCGAACGAGCTAGCAGCAACAAGAGTGATTACCAGTTTTATGATGATGCGATGAACTCCCAAGCACTAGTGGCTTTAGAGTTAGAAAGCTTATTGCAGCAAGCGATCGAGCAAGAAGAATTTGAGCTTTACTATCAACCACAAATTAACATTGATAGTGGCAAAATGGAAGCGGTGGAAGCTCTGTTACGTTGGCAACATCCTGAACTAGGTTTAGTCGCACCAGGTAACTTCATGCGGATCGCCGAAAGAACTCAGCTAATCGTGCCGATTGGCGAATGGACAATTCGCACTGCCTGCCTCCAAAGTAAGCAATGGCAGACTGAAGCGATGCCAGCTTCTAAAATTATCGTGTCTCTATCCTTAGTTCAATTTCAACAGTCAGACCTCCCCCAAAGAATTGCTGAAATACTCTCAGAAACAGATTTTGATGCTGGTTTATTAGAGCTAGAAATCAGTGCAGCCAGCTTGATGGATAACATCGACCACAGCCGACATCTGATTAGCCAATTAAAATCTTTGGGAGTTAAAATTGCGGTAGATGGTTTCACCACAGGCTTTTCAGCTTTAGAATATCTCAAGCAAATTCCCCTCGACACTTTGAAAATAGACCGTTCTCTAATTCAACAACTTACCGATAGTCCACAAGATTTGGCGATCGTCACGGCATTAATTGAAATTGGCAAAGGCTTCAATCTCAGGGTAGTTGCAGAAGGTATAGAAACTCAAGAACAGGAAGAACTGGTGCGAGGTTTGGACTGCCATCATATGCAGGGGTATTGGTTTGGTCGCCCTCTAGCTGCTAACGAGGCGGCAAAGTTATTGCAGCTTGATGATTCAGC
>JBEANW010000027.1:0-18746 GCA_041165225.1 Cyanobacteriota bacterium
TTTTTCACGGGAGAAGCTACCCCGAACTACCTCCGCTTTCCCCAAGTGGCACAAAGAATTAAGGATACCTTTCCCCAGACTAAAATTATTATTTTGCTCAGAAATCCCGTAGATCGGGCAATATCTTGGCATTATCACAAGTTCAATACAGGATTGACTAAGCTGGACTTGGCAACGGCGATCGCCACTGAAATAGAGCGACTAGCTACCATCTCCGAAGCAGAAATTACTGATACTGGATACTATAATCCCGATAACATCATGAGTAGTCTTTACCTCTATAAGCTTAAACCCTGGATTGAAGTCTTAGGACGCAACCAATTCTTAATTCTCAAGAGCGAAGATTTTTATCTCAATCCGCAGGAAAGTATGGAGCAGACGTTTAAATTTCTCGATTTACCTAGCTGTCCTTTAGAGCATTATCCTAAAGTTAATGCAGGTTCTTATCAAGAGGCAGATCCTCATCTGAGGCAGACTTTAGCCGAATATTTTGCCCCCTATAATCGGCAGTTAGAAGAATATTTAGGGATGAAGTTTGGTTGGGAGTAAAGGGGCTTCGCTCGTAGCTGTAAGCTATAAGCTATAAGCTGTAAGTCCAATCGGACGTGTTCCCTTTCCCCTTCCCCCTCTATTCACTGTTTATGGCATAAGAAAGGAACAGAAACAAGTTCTCCCAGAGCATCGCCGACTTTGACCTGAAGACCTTCTCCTCCAGCTTTGGTGCGGACGTAGCCCAAGCCAAAAGAACCAGAGGGAGTATCGGTATAGCTGGTTAAGATGCCGATTTTGCTATCTTCCAGAGTAATAGGGGTTTGGGGTTCCACAGGCTGATTTAGTTTGATGCCCCACAGCTTTTGTTTCACGCCATTATAGGTATTTAAACGAGCGATGGTTTCCTGTCCGATATAGCAGCCCTTTTCAAAGGATATAGTCTGCCATAGCCCAGCTTCTAGGGGATTATAGTCTTCTGTCAGTTCTCGATCGGGGATGGGTCTACCCTGTTGTATTCTGAGACTTTCCCACAGGCGATCGCCAAAAGAGATCGCTCCTTCTGCTACTATTGTTGACCAGACTACTCCTGCCACATCACACTCCATGATTAGGGTATATCCAGGAGTTGCTAAACCGCTGCCCAGGGCGATTCTGACGGGAACATCAGCGATCATTACGAGTTGATGATCGGCGAAATCTTGTAGGGATATAGTTTCAGAACTAATTTTTGATAATAAATTAAAGCTTTGTTGACCCAAAATGCTAAAGATAGCTGTAGTTTCCGAGATATCAGTTAATTCAATTTTGTCAAAGGGAAAAATAAAGCGATCGAGCCAAGCTGTTAACTGTGATTGCCGACGGGGAGACAGCAAAACTAATACAGAATCTTCCGTAACATATGCCGTCGCCAAATCGAGAGTTCTGGCAGTTGACGTGACAAAAACCGTATCACATCCCTGTCCTGGCTTGAGTTTTTCAAAGTCATTGGTACTTTGATTATGGAGGTAACGTAGTCGATCTGCCCCAGTAATTTTGAGCAAACCCCAATGAGAGCGATCGCCAATTGCAACCCCAGTATTAATTACCCCTAAAGCCTGGTCATCATTACCAAACCCAAGCACAACCCCCTCGCTGCCAAATACTGCCCCTGCTGATTCTTGTATCTGTCTTAATGCCATGACGCTGATAATGGGTAATTTTAGATAACTATACTTGATCCTACTTAATTTAAGAGAGGGAAAGAGGAAAGGGGAAAAGCAAGACTGAGGAGTAGTTAAGATCAACGAGAGGGAAAAAAGTTACAATCACCTAATAACCAGGGTTGATTTTCAAGTACTTTAACCTCTAGCCCCATTTTTGTAGTGGATACCGATACCTTTCAAAGCAGTTCCGTCACTTTTGACTCCATAGATTCAGCCTTAGCTGATATTAAAGCAGGTCGCTCGATAGTGGTCGTAGACGATGAAAACCGAGAAAACGAGGGGGATCTGATCTGTGCGGCTCAGTTTGCCACCCCTAGCATGATTAACTTTATGGCGGTGGAAGCGAGGGGCTTAATTTGTCTGGCGATGACGGGCGATCGCCTGGATGATTTAGACTTACCGTTAATGGTTAGCAAGAATACTGATAGCAACCAAACTGCCTTTACCGTGAGCATTGATGCTTCACCAAAGTTGGGAGTCACCACAGGAATTTCCGCCGACGATCGCGCCCGCACTATTCAAGTGGCAATTAATCCCGCTAGTATTCCTGAAGATTTAGTTCGTCCTGGGCATATTTTTCCTCTCCGTGCCAAAAATGGTGGAGTTTTAAAACGAGCAGGACATACGGAAGCAGGAGTGGATTTAGCCAGATTAGCAGGGCTATACCCTGCGGGGGTAATTTGTGAGATTCAAAACCCCAATGGTTCGATGGCGCGGTTGCCCCAGTTGGTGGAGTATGCCAAGGAACATGACCTGAAGTTAATTAGCATTGCCGATCTGATTAGCTACCGTCTCCAGCATGATCGCTTTGTCTATCGAGAATCTGTCTGTCAATTTCCCAGTCAGTTTGGCGAGTTTAAAATTTATGCCTATCGTAATGCTTTAGATAATACGGAGCATTTGGCGATCGTTAAGGGAGATCCCTCGGAATTAGCCTCTAAACCTGCCCTGGTGAGAATGCACTCGGAATGCCTCACAGGAGATGCCCTCGGTTCCCTTCGTTGTGACTGTCGGATGCAACTCCAGGCAGCTTTAAAGATGATTGAAGCTCATGGTTTAGGGGTGGTGGTATATCTGCGTCAGGAGGGGCGAGGCATTGGTCTGGTTAACAAGCTTAAAGCCTATACCTTGCAGGACATGGGTTTAGACACCGTAGAAGCCAACGAGCGCCTGGGATTCCCTGCTGACTTGCGGGATTACGGGATGGGAGCCCAGATTTTAAATGACCTCAGTATCAAACAGATTCGCTTGATTACCAATAATCCTCGCAAGATTGCTGGGTTAAAAGGCTATGGTTTAGAAATAGTTGATCGCCTGCCCTTATTAATTGAAGCCACGGACTATAATTCTCAATATTTAGCCACCAAAGCTAAAAAACTAGGTCACTTATTACTCCAAACCTACTTGGTGACTGTAGCGATCGCTTGGTCTGAAGGGGCAATCTCTCCCGAAGCTCAATATGAAAAGCTCGATAAAATTCGCTACCTTGCCAAAGAACAAGATTTTCTCGTCCAGGAAGAAGCTCGACCTATTGCGATCGCTTTATTTAGCAATTCCCATTTGATCTTTCATTTAGGCTTTGACCAGTCTAATCTAGCCGCAACGAACTGGTATCAAGATTGCGCCCATCCTTATCTTAAAGGGGTACTCAAGATCCTCGATCAGTTAACTGATTGGCAAGATATTAGTCTTTTAGAGTTTTTAATTGCCCCTGGGGATGATCCCATGTCTGGGTTACAAATCAAATTAGATCGTCAGCATCTAACTCAAAAGCCATCGCAATTCTGTGGTGAAATTGAAAGTCAAATAATTTATAGCTTTAGCCCTAAGCAAGATTGATTTAGTCGTTAATAAAGATTATTATTTGCAGGAGCGAACCAAGACTACAAAATCTCCTAACTTTCATAAATAATTAATGATGATCGATATTCTGAGGCAAGAAAACCTACAAGACTATATAGAGCATCAAACTTTTGACTCTGGTGAATTAATTGTTCTGGAGACTGATTATTATTGGTTATTGCACCAAGGGGCTGTAAAGTCCTGTACTTGGACAGAAGAAGGAACAGCAATTACTTTAGGATATTGGGGGATGAATGACCTCATTGGACAACCCTTATCCCTCGTCTATCCCTATCATGTTAAATGTCTGACTGAGGTCAAAGCTGGACGTATTCCCATTTCGCAAACAGGCAAAATTATCCACTTAATTCAACATCACATTCAACAAACGGAAGAAATCCTCTACATTTTACGCTCTGATAAAGCCTATCAAAGGCTCTGTCGCGTTTTGATCTGGCTGGGGAAAAAGTTTGGTCAAGAAGTGGAAATTGGTAAGCTGATCGATTTGCGCCTCACCCACCAAGATTTAGCCGAGCTTGTCGGCACAACAAGAGTGACCGTCACGAAACTAATTAATCAATTAGAACAAGAACATTTTTTGAGCCGCCCCCAGCGCAATACAATTATCATTCATTCATGATTTACTGATGATTAAGTAATGTCCAACTGTCCAAACAACTGAAGATGAAGCACTATTTCTGAGAATTGTTACGAATACGATCAATAAATTCAGGGTAATTTTCTAAGTCTTGTTCTGACTGCAACGGAGGCATTTCAATCCAATTACCTTCTGCGTGCAGTTTATCGACATAAGCATTAAAAGCCTCTAAGTCCTCTCGATGAGTAAGAACGTAATTATGCAATTCCTTCTGACTCATTGACTGAAAGTTAAGTTGACTCATCCTATATATCTCCATCTACCGTTTGGGTATATTTCTATGATATTTTCCTCTCCTGCCAATAAAAATATATTTCCTGTTCGTTCGTCCAGACGAACAATGTTTATCGACAAATATAGTCTAGTCAATTGACAGCAAAGTATGTAGCATTGCGTTTTTTGCTCTGATGTAGGGATAATTTAAGCTCCTCAATCTTAGTTCTTGCCTAAAGTATATTATCTTCTTTTGAAGAAGCAATCTAATGCGATCGCAAAAGTCAGTAGGATGGATTAGACGCTTCAATCCTCTGCCCTTAAGGGAGAGGCAATTATCAATTATCAATTATTGAACCTATGGCTTCTCCAATTATAAGCATTCAAGACGGTGCAGAAAATTCCCAGCAGTTGCTAATTAATCCTCCTCGGGAAGGAATTTCAGTTCAAGGTAAACTTACTGTCCCTGGAGACAAATCCATTTCCCATCGAGCATTAATGCTGGGGGCGATCGCCGAAGGAGAAACAGTGATTGAAGGCTTACTCTTAGGGGAAGATCCTCGTAGCACCGCAGCTTGTTTTCGGGCAATGGGAGCAGAGATTTCGGAGTTAAATTCTCAACGAGTTACCGTTATAGGAGTCGGCTTGGGTAATTTACAAGAACCACAAAATGTTCTCGATGCAGGTAATTCAGGGACAACCATGCGCTTGATGCTAGGTTTATTGGCTTCCCATCCCGATCGCCTATTTACCATCACAGGAGATAGTTCTTTGCGATCGCGTCCCATGTCACGGGTAGTTAAACCTCTAACCCAGATGGGAGCTAGTATTTGGGGTCGTCAGGGTAATTCCCTCGCGCCCTTGGCGGTGCAGGGCAGACAGTTACAACCCACTCACTA
Source organism: Cyanobacteriota bacterium (assembly GCA_041165225.1). Lineage (GTDB taxonomy): Bacteria > Cyanobacteriota > Cyanobacteriia > Cyanobacteriales > Xenococcaceae > Waterburya. The sequence continues at coordinate 5,307 of JBEANW010000027.1, forward strand.
CCATTCCCCCATTGCTTCGGCTCAGGTCAAGTCTTGTGTCCTGTTGGCAGGATTGATGGTTGAGGGTCAAACCACCGTAACCGAACCTGCCTTATCCCGTGACCATAGTGAAAGGATGTTTCAGGCTTTTGGTGCCAATTTAGAAATTGATCGCGCTACCCACAGCGTCACCCTAACAGGAAAGCCTGTGTTACGAGGACAGAAGGTAATTGTTCCAGGAGATATTAGTTCTGCTGCTTTTTGGCTAGTGGCAGGGGCAATTGTGCCTGATGCAGATTTACTGATTGAGAATGTGGGGGTTAATCCCACTCGTACAGGAGTCCTCGAAGCCCTAGAGATGATGGAAGCAGATGTTACTAGACTCAATGAGCGAGTCGTAGCAGGAGAACCCGTGGCAGATTTACGGGTGCGTCACAGTAAACTTAAAGCCTGTGAAATTGCTGGAGATTTAATTCCCCGTCTGATTGATGAAATTCCTGTGCTGGCGGTAGCGGCTGCTTTTGCCGAAGGCACAACTATCATTAAGGATGCTGCGGAGTTAAGGGTCAAAGAAAGCGATCGCCTGGCGGTAATGGCTACGGAATTAGGCAAAATGGGGGCAAGAATTACCGAATTAGCCGATGGCTTGGAAATCAAAGGGGGATACCCGCTACAGGGGGCAGAAGTGGATAGCTTCACCGACCATCGTATTGCGATGAGTTTAGCGATCGCTGCTTTGAATGCACAAGGACAAACCACAATTAATCGGGCAGAGGCGGCTTCGATCTCCTATCCTGATTTTGTCAGTACCCTAACCACAATTTTGACTTAAGCAACTAGTAATCAATCTCGATCTAGAATCTATGACTGCGATGCTCAGGTAACCATCAAAGTTTCTAAAAATTGGGAATTTTGTAATTTTTAATTGCTGCTAATATAACGGTGCTGTACAACAATGCTTAATCAATTGAACTTATTACCAAATTTACTGCCCTCACTATTGTTAGCCGCAGAAAGCGCTCCCCCCAGCAACATTATCAAACCCCTTGGTCATCATGAACTACTACTATTTCTCTTAGAAATTTCTATTTTACTCTTGGTAGCCAGAGCATTAGGGGAGCTAATGCGCCGATTTAATCTGCCTCCAGTAGTGGGAGAATTACTAGCAGGGGTCGTACTAGGCCCCTCTCTTTTTGGAGCCATATTTCCTCAAGTTCAAGGCTATATATTTCCCCGCCTACAAGAACAGGCAAACCTGCTTTCAGTGGTTTCATGGCTAGGGGTATTAATGCTGTTGATTGTTACGGGGTTAGAAACAGACCTGAATCTAATCATTCGCAAGGGAAAAACGGCATTACTAATTTCTTTAGGAGGAATTATCGTCCCTTTTGCCACAGGTTTTGGTCTAGGTTGGTTGATGCCCGAAGTTTTTCTCGCCAACCCCAGTCAAAGACTAGTGTTCAGTCTGTTTATTGCCACGGCAATGAGTATTTCGGCAATACCAGTAATTGCCAAAGTGTTGATGGATTTGAAGCTAATCCGTCGCGATATTGGTCAGATTACTTTGGCCGCAGGGATGACAGATGATACGATAGGCTGGATTCTTCTGTCTATCGTTGCAGGACTGGCTCAAAGTGGTAAATTCGATCTAAAATCAGTGGTCGTTTCTTTGGGTTCGGCAATCCTGTTTTTAACTTTGGCTTTTACCGTTGGCAGAGTCGTAACGGATTGGATTTTGCGCTGGGTGGACGAAAATATCGGTGGCGTAACCGCTAGCTTATCCGCTGCTTTGATTTTATGCTTTTTAGCTGCTTCCCTAACTCATGAATTGGGTATAGAAGCAGCTTTAGGTGCTTTTGTGTTTGGGATTTTAATTGGACAGTCGCGACGTTTTAGTCACGAAGCTGGACACACCCTAGAAATAATTACCGCTGGCTTTTTAGCTCCTATTTTCTTCGCTAGTGCAGGTTTAAAAGTCGATTTACTTCAATTATTAGATCCTCAAACCTTGATCTTTGGGGGGATTGTGCTGGCAGTGGCCTGTGTGGGTAAATTTGTTGGGGCTTATGGTGGCTCGCGGATAGCTGGCTTAAGTCACTGGGAAGGCTTGGCAATGGGTTCAGGCATGAATGCTCGTGGAGCAATGGAGATCATTGTCGCCACTATTGGTCTTTCTTTAGGGGTACTGAATCAGCAAATGTATTCCATTATTGTCATGGTCGCTATTGTTACTTCTTTGATGGCTCCACCTTTATTGCGTTGGACCTTATCGAAAGTAGAAATTGGCGAAGAAGAAGCTTCCCGCTTAGAACAAGAAGAATTAAAAAGCAGTAGCTTTGTTAAGCAAATTCATCGGGTTCTGATTCCCACTCGCGGGGGAACAAATGTGCAGTTAGCAACTCAGTTAGTAGGCTATCTAGCTCGTCAAAATCCCTTGGAAATAACCGCTCTCTATGTCCGCGATCCACAACTTAGCAAAACGGGAGGAACGGCTCTCAAGGTAAAGGATCAAGCTTCAGAGTTTGCCTTTGACATGGTGACTCAAGAATTACAATTACCCCCCAGCAGTAAGCTCCAGACCAAAATTGAGGAAGGGAGATCGAAAGCAGAACTGATTTTAAACGAGACTAAGAAAAATTATGATCTAGTCGTGTTGGGGGCAACGGAAGAATCATTTTCTAAGATGTCTTTATTTAACCCCTTGGTAGATCGGGTTGTCCAGGAGGCATCTTGTTCTACCATGATTGTTAAATCTCATTTACCCCAACCTCAAGGCGATAACTGTCCCATAACTCCCGCAAAATTGGAACACATTTTAGTTCCCACTGTCGGTACAGAATATAGTAAAAATGCCTTAGAAATAGCCAGTACCATTGCTGCCCAAACCCAAGGTTTAGTCACAGTGGTTAATGTTTTAACCAGTCCTCAAGTCGAGTATATTTACTATGACCGCGAAAGGATGGATTTAGCCGAAGAAATGGCAAGCAGTATGGTAGAACGACAGGTTGCTGTCGGTCGCAGTTTAGGGGCAAAAATTGAAGGTCATGTCCTCAAAGGTTCTAGACCTGAACAGGAAATTCTGGATTTTGCCAATACTCATCAAGTGGATCTGATCGTTCTTGGTAGTAACTTACGCCAGATTACGGGACGAGTTTTCTTGGGTCATAACGTCGATGCGATTTTAGCTCAAGCTAACTGCCCTGTGGCTTTGATTACATTTAATTAGCTTGATAACTTGGTAGAAAATCGGAGTAGAGCCGAAAGAGACTAAAGACTATAATCTCTGAGACTAAATCAAGGATTATAGTCTTGATTGATATTTGAGAATGCACATATTAGTTGACTAAACACCACAATTGTTAAACAATAATTGAATCATCTATTTTTCAAATTGTCTAACGTCTAAACTATCGCAACTATTTGTGCCTGTTCTAAGGGAGCGATCGCTGCCTTAAACACAGAGGAGTTAAACTTAACCAATGTACTTTTATTAAGGCTTTTTTCAGCAGGAGAGTTAGGAACTTCTACTCGACAGTGGCTGCAAAGCCAGAAACTCCTACGGCTGCTGATATGTAGCAGCATGGAACTAGAACAACATGGACAGGAACTATTGACATTCATCATCTTTTACCGTAATCTATCTAAACAAAAAGAATTTAAAACTTAATTTTTTTCTATACATCCAATATAGACATAATTTCCAATTAGTGAGAAAATCGTCAAAGTACGCAACATTTATGTCAAGGAATGTTAAAGATGGCGGTGAAATGCTGTGACTATTCAAGAATAAATGTTAAGCAAATCTAAGTCATTATGGGGTTTTAATACGACCTGTTATTATGTTGCCCCAGCTAGCTGAAATGATCTGTATTGTGGGTAACTTATTTAGCTGAACTGCGAAAAATAATTACAGTACTATTGGCATGATGGGCGATCGCTTCAGGTATATTGCCCTTAATCACGTTTTGTAATAACCCTTCATTACTCGCTCCTAGTAGCACTAGAGCGTACTCTTGCTGTTGAGTTAATTTGATAATGGCTTGAGATACGGAATTTTCAGGAATTAACAGGGGCAAAATCGGGCAGTCTAGGTTATTTCTCATTAGTTCAACTGCCTGGTCAAAATCGACGGTATGGTGCTGCTCTAAATCCGACATAGATACCTGACATAACTGGATGTTGGGCGGAATCTCATATAAGCTAGCGAAGGCGGGCAGGATAGTTAACAGTTTGTTAATGCGATCGCCTCCTGTAGTAGGAATCAGCCATTTCTGCCGTCGATCGAGTTGTTGCGGAAAAGTATGGGGAGCAACACCTAATTTAATTAGCAGCAGATCACAGGATGCTTGTTGAATGAGAGAATCCACTACGTTACCAAAAATTGGTTCCATACCCGAACTTTTGCCTTTCCAACCCATAAGCAATAAGTCAATTTGCTCTCTGGTAATCGTCTCTAAAATAGCTTCGCTAATATCTGTGGCAACGCGAATTTGAGTATGGAGGGAAATTCCTGCTGCTTGTCCCCAATCCTCTAGCTGTTGCATTAGTTGCCGTTCCGCAGCGATTTCCACCTGAGCTTGAGCAGGATAAACATAATTAGGAACGCAGACGACTCGCAAACAGGCAATTTCATATTGTTGAGCTTGAGCGATCGCCTTTGCAATTGCTAATAACCCGTCCATATGTTCAGGATTTGCCAGGGGTAATAAAATACGTCCTTTGCCTGTGGCGGGAGAACGACTTTGATACACCACATAAGAAGGTTCAAGGCGAGCTTTCGGTTGATGATCGTAGTTGAGATATTTAGCTTCAGCTTTAATAATGTCGCTACGGGTAATAATTCCCAGAAGCTTATAACCTTCCGTCACAGGTAAACGGGATAGCTGATAGCGATTGAGGAGATATAAAACATCTGCCAAAGAAGTTTCAGGACAGACGGAGATGGGTTGGGGAGTCATAATATCTTTGAGCAGTATCGATGTTCCTTGCTTACTATCTTGAGGAATATCCGACTGGGCAATAATTCCCACCAACTTACCGTCTTCCACCACGGGAAAACCGCGATGATGCGATCGCGAAATGGCCTTAACTAACTCTGACAAGGAAAGATTACTAGGCAAAGTTTCGACTTTAGGCTGCATCACATCATTTGCCGTTAATTCCGTCCGAAAGTCATGGTTAGGATTATCTGCCGTTAAGACAATGCCACTAATCCCCAGCAAATGCTCATATAAAGAACCCTTGGCAACACTTTCTGCCACAATATAGGCTACTGCACAGGTAATCATCAAGGGCAATACCAAATTAAAGTCTGCCGTCATTTCAAAGACAATAATGATTGCTGTCACAGGAACTCTAACCACCGAAGTAAAAAATGCTCCCATCCCTGTAAGAGCAAAAGTATAGGGAGATTCCGAGCTAATGAAAGCCACCTCCAACGACCCCACTAAATAGCCCAAAGCCGAGCCTAATACCAAAGCAGGAGCAAATACCCCTCCTGGCGCACCCGCACTATAAGCCAAAATAGTCAGGCAAAATTGAGCCACAAAGACGATGGCCGTTGTCTGCCAGCTAAACTGCCCTGCAATCAACAACTCCTTTAACCCCGCATTATCTTGAAAAAAGGGAGGCAACCAAGCAACGATGGTGCCAGAAATTAATCCAGCTAATCCGATTCGCAGAGGGCTAGAGAAAGGTAAATTACGACTAAACTTGATCCCGCGAATAATCCCACGGTTAAAAATCCCCCCCAATACCCCTGCCAAAATCCCCAATAAAACATAAAAGGGGATTTCGATAATCGCAAAACTACCTTGATGCACTGAATCAATTACCGCTAGGGGAACATTCAGATCCGTTGCATTAAGAATGCGGGAGACAACAGCACCAGTAAAAGAAGCGGCGATCGCCGTTTCTAGAGTCAAGCCCGAAATATCCCGCATCAACTCCTCAACCACAAATAACACCCCTGCAATAGGGGTATTAAAGCCTGCTGCCAAACCTGCTGCTGCCCCTGCTGCAATCATCTGCCGACGATTAGTAGGAGAATTGGGAATCCAGCGACTTACCTGGGCCCCTAAAGCAGCGCCAATATGCACAGTGGGACCACGACGACCGACGGTAAACCCTGCTCCTACAACTAAGATGGTGGCGAGGGTTTTAACTAAGGCAGTCCGTAAATCTAAGACTATGGGGTATTTCGCTAAAGCTGCCTTTACCTGGGGAATCCCGCCCCCCGCAGCGGAAGGAGCTAAAACCTCAATGATCACCCCTGCCAGAGTACCAAAAACTAAACCCATTAAGGGCAAAACAGTCTTGCCTCCAATCAGATTAGCTGTATGTACCCGCCAACCTCCTAGCCAGCCGATACCCTGCTTGAGCAATACCGCAGCTAAAGCCGAAAACAAACCGATTAAACAGGCTTCTAATAAAGCGTAGCGATTATCCAGAGAACTATTTGCCAACCATGAAGATTTTTGCACCTTAGTCAGCAGTTTTTTCATGCTCTCAGTTTCATTAGGTTAGCCTACTTATCAGTCTTAGCCTATCCTAAAACTGACCCTCAATCTACATCCCCAAACTTGCTGTTAATATTGCGAACGACTTGAGTGCTGAGGTGAATTTTGCGTAGAACGTTCTCTGGCTATAACAATTTCCCATATTTCTGACCAACGTTCCTCAATCAGAGTTCTCATTTTTTCTGATTGCCACTCAGGCAGTCTATTTCGATGATTCTTATCAGGTGTGTTCATGATTCTTTTTCACTAACTATTTGATATTATTGGCATTGCTTACTTGATACCTCTTATCAAGTAGAAAAATAGATAACAAGTAAACTGATGCGTAATCATGCTACACACCCGACATAGAGTAGTTATGATTAGTGCTTTACAAGCAACTAGATTAGCTTAGTCGATTAATCTCACCAGTTAGCTTGCTCTGTTTTAACCAACAAAAATAACCTATCATTTTCTCTCAGTTTTTGCAAATAATTCTCAATAACTTTCAGACAAGAAAGATCTAGTAATCCTCAGAATCGTGAGGCACTGCTTTTCCCTTCTTACGTGGTTGCCCTAAAGGATTCCCTTCGGTCACAGAGGGGGAGGTTTCCTCCCCCTGCCCCACGCGCTTTTCCCTTTTCCCCAACAAAGCTAATACACGTCTATTGTAACTATCATGCATTTTAAACTCTAGGATATTTATTTCAATCATGTTACTATTTTCATAAATAGAATTTATTTTAAAAATTACTTGTGCCTGCATACATAGTTTTTTATTTTCCAAAAAGCTCATTGTGCAAAATTTATTTTAACTAAACTCATCACCTCAAAGCAATTAATTGAAGCTATTTAATTAAAATTAAATGGCATCTTTTTGTTAGCCAATTTTATTGACACATCTATCATTTAACTAGTAATTAAATATGAATAATTCATCTCTGGGAACTCTAGCTATTTCTCTTGATCTAGAGCTTTATTGGGGTATGCGCGACGTTATTTCTATCGATGGTTATCAGAAAAATTTACAAGGAGTTCATCAGGCTTTACCAGCTATTTTAGAATTATTTAAAAAGTATCAAGTTCATGCTACTTGGGCTGCTGTCGGTTTTTTATATCATGCCGATGTTGAGCAATTGCAAGAAAATATTCCCAGGCAACTACCGAGTTACGATAAACTAGCCCTCGACCCTTATCAATACATCAATACTTTAGAGCAAGAAAGCAATCAACAACTGCATTTTTGTCCAGATTTAATTGAATTAATTAAACAATATTCAGGACAAGAAATTGCTACCCATACCTTTTCTCACTATTACTGTTTAGAAACAGGACAAACCCAAGAGCAATTTAAAGCAGATCTTCAGGCAGCGATCGCCATAGCCGAAAAAGCCAATGTCAGCACAACCAGCTTAGTATTTCCGCGCAACCAATATAATCAGGCTTATTTAGGAGAAGTAGCTGATTGTGGTATCAATTGTTATCGAGGAAATGAAACTAATTTTATTTATAATGATGAAAAGGGAAACGGCGATCGCTCTGACAAGCGAATTTTACGCCTGTTGGATAACTATCTTAATTTAACTGGTCAAAATTGCTATTCTTGGTCAGACTTACTTTCTAGTTACCCGATCAATATTCCTGCAAGCCGTTTTCTACGCCCCTATTCAGCCAAGGTCAAATTTCTGGACGGTTTACGCCTACGTCGTATCACTTCAGGACTAGAATATGCCGCTAATCGTGGACTGGTATATCATCTATGGTGGCATCCCCACAACTTTGGGGTCAATCTAGCCGAAAATCTCAGCTTTTTAGAAAAAGTTCTTCAGTCATACCAAAAGCTCAATACTCAAGGCAAAATGCAATCTCGAACTATGAGCGAGATTGCCCAGCTTTGTATGAACTCACAAAGTATGAATTCATACAAACAAATGTCTAGAGTTTAATTAACGGCATAACTAGATTCCGAACTCCGAACTCGGAATTCCGAACTGTTCTATTAGTCGTCCATTTGCCATGGCTGAGTAATGTTACTCTCATCTAAAATTTTCTTGGGGCGCAGAATTAAAACTAATTGTCCGACAATTGATTCTTCAGGAACAGTTTCAGACCAGCGTAGCTCTAATTTTCCCTCTATTTCCACGACAAAATAACTATTAACATCCCAAACTCGATTGGCACGATCCAAAATAACTAGAACTTCTTCGACATTGCCACCAAGATATTTAGGCAAAAGATTACTCGGACATAAATAGCCCGCAGGATCTTTTGCCTTCAGTACTACTTGCCAACCAGGGATCGGCACATAAGTACCAGCATTGGCTTTAGTTTGACTAAATGAGCCTTGAATTTCTACTTGCTCTACTGTTGAAATATCTTGGGAACTCAAAGGATAAGAGCCAGCCAGGGGAACTATTCGTGGTAATTCTTCCTCTAACTCTAAGCGATATAGAGGCAATAAGGGTTCTGAGACAGAGTTAATGATGCTGAAGTCGCTCAATAACTTTTCGATCGCTTCTCTGGCAGTAGCAGAGTGAGCAAATTTTAACCCTTGGGCAATTAAACGCGATCGCTGTTGCAGATCCTTTTGACTCTTCACTCGTTTCCAAGACAGGTATGCCACCCAATCCCCAGGATGATTAGTAAAAGCTTCTGGTAGCTGAGACATTCGAGAAACATCTTTAATGGCTTTGGAGATTAAGACCGCCCCATCAATATCGATCCGCTTGTCATAAGCTAGTAAGCTGGCATCTACACGCTCTTGTTGGTTGAGTACCCGAAATTCATACAGAACATCACTACGAGGTCCCCTAAAGTAGTCCAAAATTTCAGGAGCGACACTCGCCTTAACTAAGTTTTCAAATACCTGAGAAGCGACAATTACCAGATTCTGCTGACTATTTTGAAACCCCGTGTCTTCAAAAATCTTTTGAGTGCTGTATCCAGCTTTTTGTAATTGCTGGCATCCTTGTCCCCATTCAACCCAACTACCTTCTTTGTGGAGTAGCGATCGCATTAATTCCTGAGCTTCCGCCTCTGGCATTTGAACTTGACTATCTTGTGACATCTTTTTCCCTGCATCTTCTTAAAATCAATTCTAACTTTAAAAGGTCAGAGTAATTCCGTAAGCAATTGTACGTAGTCTTGAATTGTGATTTTTCAAGTCATTATAGCTAGACACAATTTTTTGTCGAGTATTTTTGACGAGTGGTTTTTTAGTGCCAAAAATTAATCCGTGTCATTTTTTGTTAAATTAACTACAATGCCAAAAGCATGTGATTTAAGGGAACTTTGTGTTCTCTTTATGAAATTTAGAGAATTATGCTCAAATTTCTTTCTAATCTTTACCAAAGTCACAACAATCAAGGCTAAAATCGAGAAACAATTGCAACTTTCTAGTTGATACTACTCAGTAGACAGTTAATATCATTTAAGGTCAGATTGAGTATCGTCAATGTGTTTGAGTAGAAGGACTCCTCCAAAAACTCAAGATCAGCATGAAGTGTAATTAGACACATAGTTAAATGCAACTTAACTATACTTAACCCAAACTATTATTATTTTTTCACTGAAGGAGCAAGAGGAAAACGGCATGACCCAAGCTAATCAAGTTCTAGCAACAATCGCCAATCCTGGAAACGATTGGGAGAGCCTAATCGAAGAAGATAGTAGCAAGAATCAAGAGAGTGCTGATTTAAAGCCAGCAGCCAAAGGAAAGAAAAAAGCTAGTACCGCCAAACGTGCCGAACGTGGTAGAAAAAAGCCCTACACTGAAGACTCTATCCGTATTTATCTCCAAGAAATTGGTCGCATTCGTCTCCTCAGAGCAGAAGAAGAAATTGAATTAGCCCGACAGATTGCCGACTTGTTAGAACTAGAAAGACTCAAAGATAGTCTGGAAGACGGTTTGGGTAGAGAAGCTACCGAGGAAGAATGGGCAAGGGAAGTAGACATGGAATATCGTAAATTCCGCCGTCGCTTATTTATTGGTCGTCGAGCTAAAGACAAAATGGTGCAATCTAACCTCCGTTTGGTGGTGTCGATCGCTAAAAAATACATGAATCGTGGCTTATCGTTCCAGGATTTAATTCAAGAAGGCTCTCTTGGTCTAATTAGAGCTGCTGAAAAATTCGACCACGAAAAAGGTTATAAATTCTCTACCTATGCCACCTGGTGGATTAGACAGGCAATTACTAGAGCGATCGCCGATCAGTCCCGCACCATTCGCCTTCCTGTTCACCTTTACGAAACTATTTCTCGCATTAAAAAAACTACTAAATTACTTTCTCAAGAAAGAGGACGCAAACCCACCGAAGAAGAGATTGCTACTCGCATGGAAATGACTATTGAGAAGCTCAGATTTATCGCTAAATCGGCTCAATTACCAATTTCCTTAGAAACACCCATTGGGAAAGAAGAAGACTCCCGTTTAGGTGATTTCATCGAGGCTGACGGTGAGACTCCAGAAGATCAGGTATCCAAAAGCCTATTGAGAGAAGATCTAGAAAGCGTTTTAGATACTCTTAGCCCCCGCGAACGGGATGTGCTACGTCTTCGTTATGGTTTAGATGATGGTCGCATGAAAACCTTAGAAGAAATTGGTCAGATCTTCAATGTTACCCGTGAACGCATCCGTCAAATCGAGGCCAAGGCTCTGCGTAAACTTCGTCACCCCAACCGCAACAGCATATTAAAAGAGTACATTCGTTAAACAGATAAAATAATCTACCTTTAGATAGAAATGGATAGAAAATAAACCAAATAGGGATCTTACAGTCAATGTCGATCCCTTTTTTTATGGCACAACAAGTTAACTTAGTTAATTAAGTAGCAACAATGAAAGTAGTTAAACCTGCGATCGCTTTATTCTGAGTTTGACCTAAAATATAGGCAGCAATTTCTACCTCCCCCAGCAAATATACTTTGAGATCCGTGAGGTTTTCTGTCATCAAATTGACTAAATTTTGATATTTCACGACATCAGCTTGTTCCGCCTCGTTATGCCAAGTTTCTTGTTTAGTAGCCACCGCAAAAAAGGAATGAAACTCTTGAATGGTTATTTTGGTCTCAGGAGAATATTGCTGCTGCTGTAATAGCGTATCTTGAGTGAAACTATTTGCATCATGCCAATAAACCACTTGAATCGGATATTCTGCTTCGCTAAACCACAATAAATCTTTGGTTGCTAGCTCTAATTGGGCAATCAACTCTTGATCTGGAGAGTTAGATAAATCCACAGTATGGTCAGTCATGTTTATTTTTCAAATATTTTTTTGCTTAAGATACTATTTTTGACTGCTCTGGAATAGAATTAAGGCAATTTTTTATCTTGGTGTCATGACTAATCTGCAACAAATTAAACAAGTGTCAGCCGAACTTTATCTGAATCTAGATAATCCTCAATCTGTACGCCAGCAACTTAAGCGCATTAATCAAGCACAGTTAAAGCTTAATCAGTTTAGACAAGAAGTAAATACCAAACTGAAAGAAATGAAGCAACCAGATGCTTCTTTTGGTTTAGATGAAGTAGCTGCCATTGGACTACATATTTTTGGCGAACATCACCTGGCTAACCATGTTACCAAACAAGGCAATAGAACCGAGCGTCAGGATAGACAACAACAGCAAAAAGCACGGCAACCTCAGATTAAAATGAAAGAATTAATTGATAATTATATCTTTGAGGGCGATCGCTTAAAAACTATGGCAAATAACTATCTTCAAGATCATCAGTGAATTTTTGATTAAGCTACTGCACTACTAACCTGCAAAAATTCTCTAACTGTATTGAGATAGGCTGACTTATCTTCCAGCATTGGAAAATGTGCTGTTTTAGGTAGCTCTACATATTGAATCTTGTTGTTTAATGCTGCCGCTTGTCTACCCATGCTGGCGGGGATGATAATATCTTTTTCTCCCGACACCATTAGGGTAGGCACAGTTAGTTGAGCAAACTCTTGGGGCATCGTTTCCACTGCTTCTTTGCTAACGGAAGTATAGATCGTGCCTACCGCAGCTTCGTAATCCGCCAGGAGAAAATCTTGTAAAAATTCTCGGCGATCGCTTTTAGCAATGGGACGATGCAAAAACCGCGCCATAAACATGCTGTCGGCAAAAGGAAACTTCAAAAACCAGTTGTAGCGAAACTTGACTACATAGCCCCCAAATTTATGAAAAGCAGCAAAAGCCAAGGCATCATATTCAAAAATCCCGTTGCAGGTGAGAATTGCTTGGTGTACTCTGTCACGATAGCGGTTGAGGAAAAATGTGGCGATGGAAGCTCCCATAGAATGGGCATTAAGATAGACTTGATGGAGGTTTAAGGCATTTAATAACAGAGCTAAATCATCAGCATAATCTTCCATCCTATAGCCCAAATCTGGGGCATTCTGCGGTAGAGTAGAACGACCGAAACCCCGTAAATCATATAGTAGACAATCAAAGTCATCGGCGATCGCTTCTGCGGTGCTGCGCCAATATTTTCCCGATCCTCCCCAACCATGAACAAATACCATTACTGGTTTGCAGTAACTCTCTGAGCGGCGAATCCACTCATAATAGTGAGCTACCCCACGAACATCAACTGTAGGCATATTGATTGCAGCTAAATTTAATTCCTACTATTAAGTCTATGCTTTTGAGCAATCTAGCTCTTGAGTTGTTTCAATTATTTTAGGATCTTCAATTTAGAACACAAAAGCAAAGTTCAGATGAACTATTATAAAAAACGTAAATTAAAGGTTGAGCTTGGCAATGGATTATAAAAGTGAGATTATGACGCAAGTCGAGGCAATACCTGAATCATTGTTGCCTGAATTACTGAGCTACGTTAAAACTCTTCACCCCAAAGTGGCAGTTACTAAATCAAAGCTAACACTTAAACCAAAATCTCAAGCTTCATCTTCAGCTTCTGTTTCAACAGACACCATTATCATCTATACCGATGGTGCTTGTACGGGGAATC
>JBEANW010000028.1:0-2745 GCA_041165225.1 Cyanobacteriota bacterium
CAGATATTTACCCTAACTTCTGGGAGGAATCAATGTTTAACTGTGGCAAACTTTTAGGGACTTGATTGCTAAAAATCAAGTGAACTATAATTTAGTCTGCAAACAATGGTTTTTTAAACAAGAGATTAGTATCTAAACGAAAATTAGATTGAGTAACATTCCTTTCAGCAAAGAATAATTTTAATTCGTAGTCATTACCTGGGGTTAAGCCTAAGTTATCCAAATTGACTGACTGTTCTCTCTGAGAATGGATACCACCAATGTCAATGACCTTTTTGCCATTAATGAAGACAAAGACATCGTCATCTCCTTTGAAAGTGAAGATACAAGGTTTAGCTGCCGTTCCTGGAACGTAGGTAAACATCACAGGTTCTAGTTCGTAGGTGAAGTGGTAGTTATGTCCATATCCTTCATTGCCCCAGAGCTGATTATCAATGGGAAAGAAAGATTCTGCCTCGTTAATATCTCTAGCAAAACTATAGATGCCATCACCATCAGGATCTGTCAAAGTGATTGCATGGCTCATGCTTTTGTTAACCCCAGGGACATCTCGATACCACTGATGAAAGTTGTGTTCATTGGTAGTGGTGATGGTGCTGCCAGTTCCAGGTTTATACACAGGCTTCCCTTCTGCATCTAGGGTATCCCCCGCAATGAGACCGAATTCTGGCATTATCTTAAAGTTACCGTCTTTTCCTTCATAACGCTGGAAGTCTTGATGACCTCCTGGGTTAAGGCTTTTATCTCCTAAACGATAAGCTTTAAAATCTCTAATCGTGCCGTGCAAAGTAATACTTGCAGGGTGATTATTTTCAGCAGTTAAGCTAGGTTTGGAAATTGCTAAACTAGAAACAGTAGCTAAAGCAGAAGTAAGCAGAATAAAATTAGTTACCTTAATCTTATGCATATTTTTAAATACTAATTAATTATAGATAATACTGCCTGTTAAAGATAGTTTCAGGCTTTGATTTTTTAAAATTAAACAAATATTGGATGCTTTCAACTAATATTATTAATCATTAGATAATCAATTGGGTGAATATCGTATAAAGATTTAAGTGAATTCAACTAATGATTTTAAAGTTACGATGAATTACTTAAGAATGATGATGTAAGCTGCTTATTTTGCTTGTTTATAATATGCATAAGTAGTCGAAAAAAAAATCCTGTCGAGACAGGAAAAAGAGAAAATCAAATGTGTAATTGATATGTAATTAATGAGGACGCAATTTTAAAGATTAGCCATTATGTATGCCGATAGAACCTTCATGGACGGTTTTAACCCACTTTAAACGTTTCGGACGGATGGACATTCTCGCCGTGACGCTAAACATGACGACTTGCCAGTGGAGCATATAAACTAGGCCGAGGAAAGACTGAGCCGTAATCTTCAACAGATCCGCTAGCTTGATGGGCCTACCCGCAGCATTTTGCACTCGTACTAATCCCCGAAACATGCCGACAAAACCCCAGGCAAACAGTAAGGCAGTAACGGGACTAAGGATTGGTAAACGATGACGGGCGATCGCCATAATGCCATCGGGAATATTAGCTGCGGGAACAAGGTATTGCAGCATCATCCAGCAGAGTAGATCGATTCTTTTGCCAAATCCCATCGGAGTGCGGAAAATATAGCGCCAATAGTCCAGGTAGCGTTGATAACCACCTTCTGCCCAACGATTGCGCTGGTGCCAGAGGGAGAAGGCTTTGGTAACACCCTCTTCTAAGACGGGAGGAGTGAGGAGAAACCCAATTTTCCAGTTATCCAAGTGAAGTCGAACTGTCAGGTCTAAATCGTCGGTGATCGTTTCTTCATTCCAACCACCACAACTATGAAGAGCTGTACGGCTTACAAATTGACCATTTCCTCTTAGTTCTCCAATACCTCCCACGGCAATGCGCTGCTGCTGGACATAGCTATCGAGAGCCATTTCTACTGCTTGTCCCTTCGTCCAAAAGTTCTCCTCGGAATTGGCGATCGCTTTTCTAACCTGGACTGCTCCCATTTGAGTCTGTTCATTTGTAAGCTCAAACAGCGGTACAACCCTCCTTAATAGGTCGGGAGAAACCTTGGCATCGGCATCGAATACACCAATAATATCGCCGAAAGTTTGGGGAATTACCTGATTTAAAGCTCCTGATTTGCCTCCTCCCGCATTAGCCCCACGGTGAACCACTTTGAGTTGCGGATATTCCAAAGCTAGCCGATCCAGAATGGCGGGAGTATTATCGGTACTGCGATCGTCAATGGCCCAAACCTCATATTTATCAGTAGGGTAATCTAGGTTGCAGAGCATTGCTACTAAATTACTGATGACCACTTCTTCGTTCTTGGCTGCCACCAATAAAGAGACTTGGGGGGCAGTGGCTAAACCATCACCAGCTAAAGGGTTGGGGACAGAATCTAGTGGGGCGAATAGATAACGTAAGATCTGTATTCCCGCCAGAGAAGTAAAGCCTAAAACCAGCCAGATGCCCCAGCTAACTAGATGTAGACCAATAATTGTCAACCAAACAGTGGTTAACAAGAGGGCCGCTTTTTGTCTGCGTCCTGCTAAACCCTGAAAAAAATCCGCCCGAAACTCTGATTCGGCAACTTCGGGGTCGGATAATTCAGCTAGGAGAGAATTAATGGGGGCTAAATCTGGATCGGATTTTTCTGGTGACCAATAATTCTCTGTCATAATTGTGTTTTTAAATCGGCGCTAGGCTCAAAACTTCAGGCGATCGCGGAGCATTCCCGGA
>JBEANW010000029.1:0-5156 GCA_041165225.1 Cyanobacteriota bacterium
CACTAAAAAAGCCCTTAAAGCCTTGAAACTTAGTATCAATTTCGACTCCAGGAGTACAAGCCACAAAAGCCGAAGATTGAACCATCAAGTTACATTCCTGGGTCACATAATAGTGCTGAACATCCCCAGGTACTCCAGGAGAGATATATAGTTCGCCTTTTTCCCCTTCGGCAGTAAACTCATTAATAAATAAAGATTCACCCCCCAACATTCTGCCCACACCTTTCATCAATCCCCCCTGCATTTTCGATTTCATTTTCATACAGGTGTCCATCGCTGCCATTGCCGAAGCCTCAACCATTACAGTTTGATTGGCTGGCACATCCAGCACTAAAGAAGCGTAAGCGGGGCTATGTTCTACTCGATAAGGAATTTTACTCATTAGATCTTTAATAATTATGAATATTTATCTAGGGGGAAGTTTAGAGCCAACAGTAGAACCAAAAGCCCCTGGGTTATGGGTTTGACAAAAAACTTTACCCTTGCCTTTAAAACGGCAGACAAATCCTTCCCCGCCTAAAAAAGAACCAATTAAACTGGAACTGGCTTTGGTAATCGAAAAGTTCAGACTTCTTTCAAAGGCGACAATATGACCAGTATCGACAATGTATTCACCGTCCACATCAATTTCGTAAATTCCGCCAAAAGAAGCCAATAGCGCTAATCCTTGACCAGAAAAGGTCAGCCAGAAAAGAGACTCTCCCGAAAACAGAGATTTAAAACCTTGGAAGCCTACATCAAGATTAACTTCAGAACTACAGGCTAAATAGGAAGTTGCCTGGACAATCAAATCTTGTCCCTTCATCTCGTAAATCAATAAGTCCCCAATTAACTTGGGCGCTAACCAAATGGTATTTCCATTCGTAGGAGAGCGAAAAACACTCAAGAACAGAGATTCCCCTGCCACCATTCGTTTTAAACCCCCCATGACTCCGCCACCTTTACCTTTGCGGAGGGTGGTACTGGCGTTAATGCTGCCACTCATGGCAATCATTGCTCCAGCTTGGGCGACTAACTCTTCTCCTGAATCTAATGAGACACGAGCGATCGCACTTTCAGGTTGATGTAATAATTCTATATTCATGGTTTAACGCACCTTTGAACGTAAAAAGCCGACTAATCCACCGATACTGCGAGACTGGAGATAGATATTTCCTCTGCCCGATAAACGATTAACAAAACCTTCTCCAGAAGTCAGAGAACCAATTAAACCATTGGAAAGTTTAATCCCCATGTCAATCCCTGGTTCATAGGCCACTAAATGCCCTGTATCCACAATAAATTGCCCATTAATCGCTTTTTTGGTAATCCCGCCATAAGCGCCAAAAAAGACTTTGCCTTTGCCACTTAATCTCAGCTTAAATAGTCCTTCTCCCGCAATCCAACTGGTCAAGCCAGCCCAACGCACGCCGATTTTGATCCCGGTCGTACTGGCAATATAAGCCCCAGGTTGGAAGTACATCTCCTTACCATGAAGTTCAATCTCGGCGATATCTCCCACCACAGATTGGGTGAGAACCAATTTTACATATTGCTTAGTTTCATTGCTAAAAACATTAACAAAGAGTGATTCACCTCCCAGAAACTTCTTGGCTAAGGCTGAAAATAAACCTCCCGCCAGCTCAGTTTTAATTGTGACTTGACTATCCATACTAGCCATCGCACCTGCCTCAGCGACAATTTTTTCCCCAGGTTCTAGGGTCACAAACAGGGCTGAAAATGCTGGCTTATACTTTATTTCGCATTGCATAATTTTTGATTAATGTACAATTAAACCTTATTAATTAGATTTAGTTAGCTTGCGCCATTAGTATGCCCAGAGTTGGCTGCAAATCTTCAAATCTTGATGAGACATCAGATATATGTATTCTGACTTCCTGACTCCTCTAGAAATATCTCTCAAAACCACCATCACCGCAACGATAATTACTTTTTGCCTGGGAGTATTGACGGCATGGTGGATGAGGGGTTATCAGGGTCAGGCGAAAAGTATCCTGGAGACTATTTTCACCGCGCCTTTAGTTTTACCACCTACGGTAGTGGGCTTTTTACTCCTATTGGCTTTGGGCAGGAATGGCTGGATTGGACAGTTGTTAGATCTCGTCGGCATCAGAGTCGTGTTTACTTGGTATGCCACAGTAATTGCGGGAACGGTAGTGGCATTCCCTTTGATGTATAAGTTTGCTTTGGGAGGGTTTGAACAAGTTGATGATAATTTGATTGATTGCGCCAGAACTTTAGGTGCATCAGAAAAGACGATTTTCTGGCAAATTATTCTCCCCTTAGCCAAACCAAGTCTAATTACAGGAACTTTACTGGCTTTTGCCCGTGCTTTAGGCGAATTTGGGGCAACTTTGATGCTAGCGGGAAGCATTCCTGGCAAAACTCAGACCATTCCTATGGCAATTTATCTGGCGGCGGAAAGTGGCGCAATGAATCAAGCTTTAGGGTTAGTGCTAGTTTTACTCACAATTTCTTTGGGTATTCTGCTGGCGATAAGCTATGAAAATAAGCGAAAAAACCCTAAACGCCAACCCAACAGAACTAGTAGTCAAGATCCCCTGTCGCGGAAAAGATATCGAGGACGCAGTGCCAAAAAAAATCCCCCCCCGACAACTAGTAATCACAGTGTTTACCTGGTAGTAAATATTCAAAAGCAACTACCCGATTTCCTCTTAGATATTGCCTTTGAGATTGATGTCAGCCAAAATCCCCTGGGTATTCTAGGCGTTTCGGGGGCGGGTAAAACTACCTTGTTGCGATGTATTGCAGGTTTAGCAACTCCAGATCGAGGAGTAATCATGCTCAATCACCAAATCCTATTTGATTCAGTTAAGGGAATCAATTTACCACCTCAAGAGCGAGAAGTGGGACTGGTTTGGCAGGACTATGCTTTGTTTCCCCATCTCACCGTCGGCGAAAATATTGCCTTTGGCATGGCTTCTAACCAAAGCAATTTAATAGTTGAGTCAGAGATCGACCGACAGCTACAGCAGGTAGAATTAGGAGCAATGAAACATCGTCTCCCCCAGCAGCTTTCAGGGGGTGAAAAGCAAAGAGTGGCATTGGCAAGGGCTTTTGCTAGTGAACCACAGTTAACCCTTTTAGATGAACCTTGTTCGGCTTTGGACACTGACTTAAAAGCGAGATTGCTTCAGCTACTACACCAACGTTTGAGCAGTTATCAAGGTTTAACTCTCTACGTTACCCATAATCTGCGGGAAGCTTACGATCTCTGTCCTCAACTTCTGGTGATTGATGGTGGCAAAGCGATCGCTTTTGGTGAGCGGCAGACTATTTTTAACTATCCCCCCAACCTGCCAACGGCTCGTTTAATTGGCTGCCAGAATTTTTCTCTGGCGAAGAGGATTACCCCCCAAAAAATTCAGGCTTTAGATTGGCAATGTGGTTTACAGGTGGAGCAACCAATTCCCCCAACTCTTGCCCATATAGCAATTCATCCCCATCATCTGAGTTTTGTTGAGGGTGCTGAAGGAGTGAATATCTTTCCCGTTTGGCTGACCAATTTTAGAGAGTTAACCGATCGGATGATGCTCAATCTTAAGTTACATTCTGCTCCTCGTAACCTCCAGGATTATCATCTCATAACTGAAGTCAATCTAGCCGAATGGCAAGAATTGCAGCAGTTAGGGACACCTTGGTATCTGCAATTAGACCCTGGTCGGATTATTTTCCTCAATCAACAAAGTTAGAATTCATTGAGATGAACTAAACCAGCGGAAATAGGTAGAGGTACAGAATTCTTTCACAGGAAACAAGATAAAAGTTAAGGGGTTGATCGTCACGATGATATTACGTATATCTCGACGGGCTAAATTAACAATTTGTTTAGCAACCCATTCAGGAGACATGACCCCTGCTGGATTTAGCTTACTTTTGAATGGGCCGAGAATTAGCTTTCTAACTACACAGGGGGCATCCAAGCGCCGTAGGGTGACTAAATCGCCGATCGCTCTTTTACTCAGTTCATAGAGGGGGCTAAAGGCGGGATTGACCTCGGCTTCGGACGTATTGATCCACACCTCTTTCCGAATCATATCGCGATCGCTTTTGACGGTTTGGAAAAATAATTCCATTAACCGCAGAGTCGAAAAAGTATTAATTTCATAGGATTTGGCGATCGCCTCTTGATCTCGCTGACCATAAACGTTGACTCCATGATTCAGAATCAAAATATCAACCTTCTCCAGTTGAGTGAGCAACTCCGCTTCTTGTCCTGTTTGCCAAGCTATAGTATTAATCTGAATTTTTTCTCCCGCAATTTCTAGCTCGATCTCTGATGCTGAAGCAGTTAAGGCGATCGCTTTTGCCCCCGCCAGGTGGAGTTGCCTTAATAAGGCTAGACCCAAAGTTCCCGATGCTCCCGTAACGGCAATGCGTTTATGCTTGAGAGATAGGGCTGTCCCCAGAAGCTTATCTACTAAGGTCAATGTCCCAGAGAAATAAGCATCTTGATTATCGAAATGATGTCGCCAATGATAAGGACGATTAACCAACCAGCGGGAAGGTAGGCTAGTAAACTCCCCTGGTCGATGGGTCACATCCGTTAGTTCATCTACGAAGGGAATACCTATGCCACGGGCGATCGCTCCCAACAGGAAACTAAGGGTATAAAGAGAACCCGTCCAAGCAGTCCATTGGGGGGTCAAGTTCCAGGTTTGGGCAAGCTGCCAGGGTAAAATGCTCAAAACCAACATTACCAAAGCTTCTGGCACATCATTGTACCAATGAGCCTGACGATAGATCTGGTCGCTGACCACGGATAGATCGGGGCGGAAAACCTTGTGATGCCATACGTGAAGACGATATAAGGATGGCAAAAGATGAGATAAGGTATGGTAAAAATCCCTCACCAATTCAACCCACAATACTGAGGCTAAAGCGATCGCCGAACCCACAACCCAACTACTGACCATCTTGTTGTGATAACTTCAATTAAATTTATAAAAATTAAACTATTACTGCTACTTACTTTAACCAAAAACCAGCTTGAGAACCAAAATAAATCGGAGGTCAAATATTTTATCTATTCCTGTCCATTAAATTTTAGTCAAGAAAGTTTACACTTTTGGTTACAATTGACCCAAGGGGATTAACAATAAATCAATTGCTGAGGGAGAAATCCACGAGGCGAT
>JBEANW010000030.1:0-6192 GCA_041165225.1 Cyanobacteriota bacterium
TCAGTGAACAAGAAGGTGGTGCAGATGATGACCAACCTGATAACGGTGTGATCAACTCGATTAAAGCCACTGTTGCTCCTGGAGAAAATGACAAAGGTAATGACTTTGTAGAAGTCAAACTAGGTTCCCTCAGTGGTAGTGTCGCGCAAGATACTGATAGTAATGGTTTGGGAGATACTCCTCTGGCAAATGTTGAACTAACTCTGTTAGACAGCAAGGGCGATGTTGTTACTAAAACTACTACTGATGCAGATGGCAACTATAGCTTTAAGGATTTAACTCCTGGAGACTACACCGTAGTTGAGACTCAACCCACAGGGTTCAGCAATGTCAGTGAACAAGAAGGTGGTGCAGATGATGACCAACCAAATGACAACATTCTTAATTCTATTAAAGCCACTGTTGCTCCTGGAGAGAATGACAAAGGTAATGACTTTGTAGAAGTGAACCAGGTTCTCGGAACAGCCAGTCCTGATGTCTTGATGGGAACTCCTATTGGGGAGAACATCGCAGGGTACAAAGGACAAGATACTCTCACTGGAGGTGGGGGCAGAGATCGATTTATTTATACCGAAACCAGTGATGGGGTGGACATCATTACTGACTTTATGACTGGGGAAGATCAGATTGACCTTAGCCAAATCATCAATGATGAATTGGGATATACAGGCTCAGACCCGATCGCTGATGGTTATGTCGTGATCGCCAAATACGGCTCTGTGGGCAGCATGATTCAAATTGACTTTGATGCTGGTGGCGAACTCGTACCTAAAGATGTGGTCTTCCTGGAAGAAGTTAGCAACATTAACCCTGAGACTGATCTGATTTTCTAATCTGATCGAGTTGTTTAACTGGGAGAATTTGCCCTAATTTAATTTAGCCTACTCCCAGAAAACCTGATTTCGCTGTTTCAATTTTCATCTTCAATCTACTCAACCTATTAGTTACATTACTTTTATTTTTATGAATACTGTTCTAGCTTCTAGTCATCTGATGCGTACTTTAAGTCTTGTGAGTATCGCGAGTTTAGCTAACCTAGCTTTTGCTCATTCTGCCTTAGCCGCGAATTTAGTCTTAAATGATGGGTTTGAAAGCAACCTAAGTGACTGGCAAACTCTGGGTGACTCTACTACTCAAAATACTTTCCAAGGGATTTCTCCTCCTACTGGCAGCAGTCAAGGGCTATTGACCACTTCTTGTCCTGCAACTCCCTTTGCTGGCGGTGAATGTTTTGATACTCAAGACACTACGAATTATCGTCAGGATGATCCGCAAAAACCTTCCAGTAGCAGTACCTTTAATTTTTCTGGTTCAGATCAGGGAGATGCTAATGGTAATAATCTGGGACTGACTAGTAACTTACAAAACTTTCTTGGGTTAGGCTCTAATGCCCTCAATATTCCACGAACAGGTGGCTCAATTACGGGAACTCGCACCCCCAAGGAAGGTTCGGCAATTCAACAGACAATTACCCTCGAACAGGATTCGGTTATTACCTTTAATTGGAACTACCTGACTAATGACGGAACTCACCCTATCTTTGGTAATCAGGATTATTCCTTCGTCACGATTTATAATGTGAACAGCAATCCCCGCGATCGCTCTGTACAGATTCTAGGCGATAGCACAGGCAGTATTAGTACTCCAATTACATCAGGACAAACCAGTTTTGAAAAAGCGGGTGGATATCAATCTTATAAGTCTCAGCTACTACCTAAAGGTACTTATGTGATTGGTGCAGGGGTAGTTGATGTTGATGGCACAGGTATCAGTTCAGGGTTGCTTCTCGACAATTTTGAAGTTGTACCCTTCGATTTTTCCGCAACTACAGGATTGGGTTTGGTGGCAGGGGTATTTGGCTTGTCTCGGCTACGCCGTCGCCTCAAGTCATCATGCTGAAATTACTAATATTCTTCTCCCGCATGATAAGAACTTCTAACCAACGGTGCCGAACGGACGTGAGAGAATCCTAGATCTTGAGCTATTGCTCCTAAACGGGTAAATTCTTCAGGAGTCCAGTATTTGATTACAGGAAGATGCTCCAAGGAAGGACGCATATATTGTCCAAGAGTCAGGCGATCGCATTTAATCTGTCGTAAATCCCTTAAAGTCTGAATCACCTCGTCTTCTGTCTCTCCTAACCCCAACATTAAACCTGATTTGGTGGGGATACTAGAGTCTATTTCTTTGACGAGGCGTAAAACATTGAGGGAGCGATCGTATTTTGCCCCTCTTCTCACGGGGGCTTGTAAGCGCAGAACCGTTTCTAAATTGTGGTTGTAACAGGCTGGTTTAGCTGCTACTACCGTTGCTACTCTCTCCTGTTGAGCGATCGCGGCCGATTTACCGCTCCAAAAATCAGGGGTTAATACTTCAATCTGAGTTTCGGGATTTTCTTGAGCTACAGTTTTCATTACCTTCGCAAACCAAGCTGCACCACCATCATCTAGATCATCTCTAGCAACGGAGGTTAATACCACGTAACGTAAACCCAGCAGCTTAACTGCATCTGCTACCTTCTGTGGTTCATCAGGGTCGAGGAGCATTGGCTGATGACCTTTTTCTACCTGACAAAAGCCACAGGCGCGAGTACAAGTCTGACCCATTAACAAGAAAGTGGCAGTGCGATTGCTGTAGCATTCTCCCCGATTAGGACATCTACCTTCTTCGCAGATCGTGTGAATATTTCTCTGTTTGATAATTCGCTGCACAGTAGATAACTGGCTCGCATTACCGATGGGCCTCTTCAACCATGAGGGTAAAGTAGTGACTTCTGTGCGCCAATGGTCTTTGGTGGAAGAAGGTTGAGGAGCATGATTCATAATTTATAGTTTTTAACTCTCAAATAACTTAAATAAAGTTTAAATAAAATTCAAATAAAGTATCGATTTAGACTAAATTAGCTAGATAAACTACAAAACAAATCAAGAAAAACGTTTAAATAAGGCGTTTTATCTCTTTACGTGTAAATTACAAAAATAATTATTTAAATAATTATTTATTAGCTGTTTTTTCCTGTTATTTTGGTAGTTTAAAAGGGAACTCTAAGCTGGTAAACAAAAACTAACTGCCAACATCAGTCTAGTCGATATCAGGCATCAGGAGTTAGTCGCTCAGGAGTAAATCGTGTCAACCCACAAAATTCTAGTTATTGACGACAGTAAAGTCATTAGAATGCGAGTCAAAGATATGTTGCCAGAGGGTAACTTTGACATTATTGAAGCCAAAGATGGTTTGGAAGGATTCAACCTAATTAGGACAGAAAATCCTAATCTAATTATGTTGGATTTTCTGTTGCCGAAAATGAGTGGCTGGGAGGTCTATCAAGAGATCCAGAAGCAATCTCAATACCGTTCAATTCCCTTGGTTTTGATGTCTGGTCGCAAGGAAGAAGTGACGGACAAAATAACTGAGCCGTTTGAATATTTTTCTTTTGTCGAAAAACCTTTTGATAAAGAGCAACTCGTTGATGCGATTCGGGATGCCATGATGAAGGCAAAAAGAAAGTCTCAAGAAATTCCCTCCACTCCTTCTAAGACAACATCAACGGGAACCACGGAAGATCTCACTGCTCTAACCGCTGAAATTGAGTATCTAAAGTCTAAAGTTGATCGTCTAGAACAAGAATCCCAGCAGATCAAGAAACAGTTTAATCAGCTTGTTACTTTTATCAAGCAAAAATTGAGATGAACAGTCAAGCTATTTTCATATTTAAAATACTGTTATTGTCTACAGGATTATCTTTATTAGTTAAGTATGGGGGTGGATATCTAGAACTCCAGCCCACCACAATTACTGCTCTAACGATTGTGTTGATGCCATCTCTGATTCTTAGTTTAATCTTGGGATGGCGTTACTATCAAACGTCTGATCTGAATTAGCTTCGTTCATTTGCCCTAAAGGACTAGTGGCGACTTTTGGGTATGAATCTTCACATATCTCCAGTTAATTATCAATAACATTTAGCCACTAAAAATAACAAATCGGGTTAATCTATAGACCAACTTTATCCCTGCTATTCTTGACCAGAGGAGTTTAAAAACGTGAATTTTGGTACTTGGATTGGTCTAGTTGTTTTTTTTATCTCCCTCTATGTGTTGTGGCAGATCAGGCAGCTACTGTTACTCTTATTTACAGCGATTGTCTTAGCAACTTCCTTAAATATTTTAGTTAAAACTTTTCAAAAGCGCGGTCTTAAGAGATTTAGTGCTGTGCTTTTGTCAATGCTGTTCCTGATTTTTGTAACCGTTGGCTGTGTTTGGATTGTGGTACCGCCATTCATTGACCAGTTTCAGGATTTAGGCAAATTAATTCCCCAAGGGATCGAGAAACTAAATGGTTGGATTGATTTACTTTCCGAACGTCTTGATCCCAGAATCATTGACTTGTTGCCAGATACCGAGGAATTAAATCGACAGATCCAGCCTTTCTTCAAGCAATTCTTGGGGGGCGGCTTAACAGTGTTCTACAATTCCTTGGGAGTTTTACTGGGTATTCTGCTGCTGTTTACCATCACCTTAATGCTCCTAGCAGATCCCGTTACCTATCGACAGGGATTTAAACGCCTATTTCCCGCCTTTTATCGTCGCCGAGTCGAAGAAATTTTAGATCTGTGTACTAAAGGTTTAGAAGGTTGGCTGGTAGGAATCCTGTTTAATATGGTGGCAATTGCTATTTTAAGTTTTACGGGGTTACTGTTATTGGGTATTCCTCTGGCCTTATCCCAAGCAATGCTAGCGGGAGTCATGACCTTTATTCCTAATCTGGGCCCGACTTTGAGTGTCATTTCGCCGATGGCGATCGCACTAATTGAAGCGCCGTGGAAAGCCCTAGCGGTTCTGGTTCTATATATAATTATTCAACAGATTGAAAGTAATGTTTTGACTCCCATTGTCATGGCGCAACAGGTTGCTTTGTTGCCTGCGATTACTCTGCTGTCTCAGATATTTTTTGCCACTTTCTTTGGTTTTCTGGGTCTGTTTCTCTCCCTCCCCTTAACGGTAGTGGCTCAGATTTGGTTTAAAGAAGTAATTGTTAAAGATATCTTAGATCACTGGCATTATTCCTTGGCAGGAGATGGCGTAGGGCTGAGTCAGTTAGGGAAGGAAGTGGCGATCGAGGACGGGAGTAGATCAGAAGAAGAATAGGGTAAATTAACACAGCTACTGTAATCAACAGTTAATTAGTATATGCGTACGATCGCTGAAATTAATGAAAAAATTAGTCGTGGTCAAGCCGTTGTCTGGACAGTAGCCGAAGTTAAGGCAAAAGTCTCTCAGCTAGGCATCAGCAAAATCTCTGAACAAGTAGATGTTGTCACTACAGGTACATTTGAGCCAATGGAGTCCACAGGGGCAATTATTAACCTGGGACATACTGATCCGCCGATTAAGATTCGCCAATGCTGGCTGGATGGGATTGCTGCCTATGCTGCTTTTGGGGCAGTGGATCTCTATCTGGGGGCAACTGCCACAGCGGACTATAATTTGCAAGAAAGCGATCCTAATTTGCGAGAGGGGATCGTTGGGGAGAAAGGCGGTGGCCATGTAATCGAAGACTTAATCGCGGGGAAAGGGGTGCAGCTTAAGGCGATTGGGCAAAAAACCGATTGTTATCCCAGAGCAATATGGGAAAACGTCATTACCAAAGATAATATTAATCAGTTTTATCTATTTAATCCCCGTAATCTCTATCAGAACTTTATTGTGGGGGTAAACGGTGGCGATCGCACTTTATATACTTATTTAGGAGCATTACAGCCGAGATTAGGCAATGCAGTCTATTCTAATCCTGGAGCAATTTCTCCCCTGCTCAACGATCCAGACTTAACTACTATTGGTATTGGCAGCAAAATCTTTTTGGGTGGTGGAATCGGCTATATTGCTTGGGAAGGGACACAGCATTTTCCTTTACAAAAACGTTTACCTAATCGTACTCCTATTGGCCCTGCTGCTACTGTTGCCCTAATTGGAGATGCCAAACAAATGAGTGCCGACTGGGTGAGGGGTTGCTACTTCAAAAATTATGGTCCTTCGATCATGTTAGGGGTAGGGGTGGCATTGCCTGTGACCACCGAAAAAGTAATTCAAAACTGCTCCTTAGTAGACCAAGATATTGTTGCCCCTGTGATTGATTTTTCCATTCCTCGTCGAGTCCGCCCCACCTTCGGTCTAGTGAGCTATGAACAGCTTC
>JBEANW010000031.1:0-11603 GCA_041165225.1 Cyanobacteriota bacterium
GCTTTTCTTCAATCAAGTCTTCAAAATCAAAAGTATCAATTTCTTCTAACCCCTGAAACTTGCGTTTAGCGTTATATGCCACCCGCATAAAGTCGAGATTACTTACCCCTGGAATTGCCAAGGGATACTGGAAGGCTAAAAATATCCCGCTATTAGCTCTTTCATTGGGTTCCAAATCAACGACATCCTTGCCCTGATAAATAATTTCTCCACCAGTAACTTCATAGTCTGGATGTCCCGCAATAATTTTAGAGAGGGTGCTTTTGCCAGAGCCATTACGCCCCATAATTGCATGGACTTCCCCAGCTTTAATCTCTAGGTTGACTCCTTTAAGGATCGGAGTCCCGTCTACATTGGCGGTTAAATTACGTACTGATAAGATCGTTTCGCTCATTGCTTGCTAGATAAACAGCTAAATAAACAACTGATAACTGTGGGTTGTAAATACTCTCAGACAGAAGATATGCGCTGTAGAGAACTATAAGTGAACCGTAAGTTTAGCTTACGGATTAAAACAACGTTTTTGTTGTTTAAGTTTATTGTAGACTACATCGACCAGCAGCTTGCTGTCAAAATTATGGCGAATTTGAATATTATCTAGCTGATATGCGATCGCCTGGCGATAGAAATTCTCTATTGTGATGGATAGTTCATGGTCAAATTCTTGTATAATTATCCTTGGTTTACTATGCAAATATTCCTTAAAATAAATTTATTGGAGGCTTAATTGGAGTCAGAGTCAAGATTTACATTAAAAGTTTTGTGGTTAGATAAAAATGTAGCGATCGCCGTAGATCAAGTAGTGGGCAAAGGCACTAGCCCCCTAACAGCTTATTACTTTTGGCCCCGCAACGATGCTTGGCAACAGCTAAAAGACGAATTGGAAGCAAAGCATTGGATTGAAGAAGCAGAAAGCATTGATATTCTCAACCAGGCAACGGAGGTAATTAATTTCTGGACTGAGAAAGGCAAAGTTACTCCCATGACCCAGGCTCAGACCAAATTCCCCAATATTGTGTTTACTGGAACAAATTAATTGATTTGTGAAGGTTGGGAAAAGGTTAAGGGGAAAAGGGAAAAGGCTTGAGTGTTCTGTTTTCGTAGCTGGTTGAAACTATCTATTTTTCCTTGTTTTGCGTAACATTAGTTAATTATTAGCCAAGAAGATGTTTTTAATTTGAGCTTCAAAATCGAAAACATATCTTAGATTTCAGAAGATTGCAGCAAAATTAGAGTAAAAAGGGCAGAATTACAATTAACTCTGCCCTTTTTAGTATTTATATTTAATTGATTCTAGTTGCTACACCGTGCCACCTGAAGCTTGAAAGCGCGCTCTAGCCTTCTTCATGGAGCTTTCGGCTTGAATTTTCTCTTGGCGGTCATCGCTGGTGCCGACTTGATCAAGCCTTGACTGAGCCGCTTGATACTCACTCCGAGCGGTGTCGAGGTCGATATTGTCTCCCAATTCTGCGCCATTAACGAGAATTTTAATCTCATTATTTTCTACTTCAGCGAAACCACCCATTAAAGCGATCGCTTTCCATTCCTTCCCAGGACGAACCCGCAATACTCCGATCTCTAAAGCAGTCAAGAGAGGAGCATGACCAGAAAGAATCCCCAGTTGTCCAGTGGTGCTAGGAAGAATAGCTTCTTCTACCTGATCATCCCAAACCGTTTTATCTGGAGTTATTACTTTTACACTTAACGCCATTTCTTTAACTACTATTTATTTATTATTTTCTTGCTGATCTTTAAACTTAACAAAACTGCCTGAACAGCCAGCAGCAAGAGCATCAAGAGATTTAAAATATCCGCTGCTTACTGCTCCACTGTTACCTTAATTAAGCTGCTTTCATTTTTTCAGCTTTGGCTTTGGCTTCTTCAATGTCGCCGACCAAGTAGAACGCTTGCTCAGGCAAGTCATCTAATTCACCATTAAGGATGGCTTTAAAACCTTTGATAGTATTTTCTAGAGAAACATATTTTCCAGGAGAACCTGTAAATACTTCCGCCACAAAGAAAGGCTGAGACAAGAAACGTTCAATTTTACGAGCGCGGTCAACTACGATGCGATCGTCTTCTGAGAGTTCGTCTAAACCAAGAATTGCAATAATATCCTGTAATTCTTTATAGCGCTGAAGAGTTGATTGCACAGCACGGGCAGTATTGTAGTGTTCTTCCCCAACAATACTCGGCTGAAGCATAGTACTAGTGGAATCAAGAGGATCTACCGCAGGATAAATACCTTTAGAAGCTAATCCCCGAGACAATACTGTAGTTCCATCAAGGTGAGCAAAAGTAGTGGCAGGAGCGGGATCGGTAAAATCATCCGCAGGTACATATACCGCCTGAATAGAAGTAATCGAACCTTCTTTCGTAGAAGTAATCCGCTCTTGCAAATCTCCTACATCAGTACCGAGAGTAGGCTGATATCCTACCGCTGAAGGCATACGTCCTAATAGTGCTGATACTTCAGAACCAGCTTGAATGAAACGGAAAATGTTATCGATAAATAGCAATACATCTTGCTTACTAACGTCGCGGAAATATTCTGCCATAGTTAAGGCAGAAAGGCCAACGCGCATTCTCGCTCCAGGTGGTTCATTCATCTGACCATAAACTAGAGCAATCTTAGATTCTTCGGGGTTATCTGCATTAATTACGTTAGATTCGATCATCTCGTTGTAAAGGTCATTGCCTTCACGAGTACGTTCGCCTACACCGCCAAATACCGATACACCACCATGTTGAATCGCAATATTATTGATCAACTCCATCATAATGACAGTCTTCCCAACACCAGCACCGCCAAATAGACCAATTTTGCCACCCTGACGATAGGGAGTCAGTAAGTCTACAACTTTAATGCCAGTTTCAAATACTGTTGGTGCTGTTTCTAAGTCAGTTAACTTAGGAGCAAGTCTGTGAATGGGTAATGTCTCATCTGTGCCTACAGGGCCTTTCTCGTCTACTGGCTCTCCGAGGACGTTGAAAATTCTACCTAAAGTTTTTTTCCCTACAGGAACTCTAATAGCTGCGCCAGTATCGACAATATCCATGCCTCTGACCAATCCATCTGTACTACTCATGGCAACAGCGCGAACTTGGTTATCCCCAAGTAGTTGTTGCACTTCGCAGGTAACTGAAACGTCCTGTCCCGCAGGATTTTTGCCTTGTATTTTTAAAGCATTATAAATACGAGGCATTTTTCCGCTAGGAAATTCGGCATCTAATACAGGGCCGATAATACGTGTAATTTTACCAGTGGTTGTTTTATCTGTGGTGGCTACCATTTTCTTATATCTACTTGGTGGTTAGCTGTTTTATATGGCGGGTTAAATCTTAAAAAGAATGTAAAATTTTGCCATCTTCAAGATTATCATTTAACGAATCATCTAAAAAATATAGTTTTTGCTGCCCTGCTGCTAAAAAACGGCGCTACGTTGTAGTTGAATTTTCTCAGGCAATTCTAATGTTTTGTTAAGTAGACCTTAAGCAAAGTTAATTTAGTCAAATAAAAGCAACATTATTGTCATACAGTCAATTTAAACTCACTCTCTAGATCCCCTGTTGTCATAGGAGTTTTTGCATGTTTCGTTTTAATTGCAAACACAATTCAAGGGAAAAGAGCCTGATATAGAGTCCTGTTCTTAGGACGCATTTCTTTGTAGGATGACAACTAGCCAAGCAAATAACTAAGAAGTCTAGAAATGTCATTAACCCTTTTATAGATATCTGCAATTTTTGCTTCAAAGATCAGCAACGGTAATTCAGAACAGTCTGAGTTGCTTGATTTTGTGTGCTTCAATTTTTTGGTGGTCGAGGTTAAACACTTTCTAGATCAATAATTTGGTTTGGTGTCAAATAGTAGCCAAGAATATCTCGAATATCTAGTCTTATGAACAGAAATACCTTATTACTCAAACCTGCGGATCAGTTAAATCGGCATAAACCGATTCAGCAAAAGGATATTGCCACGGTTTGTATTTATGGCCTGAGTCTCATGTCCGCTGGACTGTTTCTCTTTTTACCCTTAGTAAACTTGCTCAATCCTAGTCCTTGGCAGCGTTACATGGGTGCAATCCACGGCTGTGCAGCTTTATTTGCAGTAGTGGTCATTGCTTATGCAGGACATTTAGCATTTCCCTTGCTCAGGGGTAAAGCGGAAATTCTGCCTCAAATGCGGACTCTAACTTTCTGGGCAAGTTGCTTGTCTTTTTTAGCGATCGCTTCTGGTAACTGGGTGTACATGCGCTATCGCGCTCCTGTTAACGGGCCTAAAGGATGGATTGTCGAAAATACGCCTTTAGTTCACTACTTGTTTATGGAATATCACGAATTCACTGTACTGTTTACCTTGCCTTTAGGTATTGCCTGTACCTGGAGTCTCTGGCGGTATGGAGATTCAATTCTCGATAAACAAAATCGTTCTGTACTCACCGCTACTTGTTTTGCCCTGATGGCAATGATGTTTTTTGCGATCGGCGGATTGGTTACTGGTTTAAATGTCGCCAGAATTCACTCTTTGTAAGTATCTCTCATCAAAAATAAGCTATCTACTTAAATAATCTTGTTTGGCTAAAAGCTATTAGCTTCTTTAGGTAAATATTCAATGTTGTCTACACAAAAATATCCAGTCTGATGACTAAATCAAAATCACCTTACTTTTCAACCTCTCCCTGGTACATTCGACTGGGCAATTATCTCAAAAGATTTCCTCAAGGATTAGCCAAGGGTTCTAGCACTGCTCCCGCTTCTTCTGGTGCTGCTGGTGCTGCGCTAATTAGTGCTGCTTTTGCTTGCTTCGTGATGATGGTTAACCAACACTTTGCAGCCGCCTTTAAAACCTATGAAGACCTGATTTGGAATTTGGGTGCATGGATACCTGGTAGCCGTAATGCCGATCCGCTGTATGGAGAAATTGGTAGTTATTCTGGCAAGGAAACTATCTTACTAATTACTTGGCTTTTTAGTTGGCTTTTCCTGGCTTTGCTGTGGCGCAATCGAGAAATTAAAGGAGGTACGATCTTCTTTTGCTTGTTTCTGTTTTTAGTTGCCTCCACCGTAATGAATTGGCATCCTTTGTTTCCCTATATGCCCCTAATGCCCAAATAAGGTAGTTTCCTTACCTACCTCTAATGCCCAAATTCTGAACAATCTCAATCTTCATATTGGTAATAAAATCATGACCACAGATAAATCTCAGCAGCAAGCCTCAAGAAAGCTTGATTCCCCTCTAAACAGTAAACCCAAAGGAGTACCCACTCAGTTACATAAGTATATTTGGGGAGCAGTGGGAATTTTCGGTTTATTTTTTGCCAGTTTTCCCATCGCTTATGCACGAGTTGCTAACAGTGAAAAGTTTGAACAACAACCTGTACATTCAATTACTTGGAGTGAAAATGCAAAAGCCAACCTAGTTTATCCTGAGCCGAAGTAGTTTGGATTGGTTGTCCTATTAAACGTCTCGTGTGAATAGTAAATGCGATCGCTGATCGACAGTCCCTCGACTCTGAAAATAGCGATCGCCTATCGATGTGTTTCTAAGTAAAATGTTCAAGATTTGGAAAAACCCCAAACTCTTGGAGAGCAGGGATAAAATTATTATTTTCGTGGCTAGGGCGACTCAGCTTGATTAAAGCAAAGCGTTGAGCAGGATTGAGGTTAGACCACTGCTCTACAGACAAGGATAAATTATGGTCTTGGGCTTTAGTGATCACGATATCAGGAATATTTGTTCCATTTAACCAGAGGGGATTGGGGTTGATCGCTAATTCTTTAGCTGGTTCACCAGTCTTAGCAATGATTAAACTTTGTAGCCATTCTCGGTAAGTTTGGCGTTCTTCAGGAGTTGTACAGGGTAAATCGATTAAAGCCTCCCGTTCAGTCTGAGTAAATTGATTCCAGTGGACTAGTTTGAGTTTGACACCACAGTTATCCAACTTCATCCTGACCAACATTGGAATACATTGCAGCGTAGCAACAAAGTCTGCTTCAAACTGGAAATACTTATCAGACTTTAGCTCTTGTGGTTGAGGTTGAATATTTCCCATCAATTTTCACCTTTAATCTCAAAATATTATCAAAAGAAAGCTGGCTTAGGTTCAGATTCAATTTTGCCGATGCAAAGCATGGTTGATTTAACTTGCCAAAATTCAAATAGTCGATAGAATCGGCAGTATCTTTGATCAATGTTGGTCAACTAGATGTTAACTATATGTTGAATTATTTAATTATAAAGTGATTAAATCTCGTCTTCGACCCAACAAATCAAATATTGTTAAATCTAAGCTTACATCCTTCAGACAACAGATCGGTTTTTTTGTTAGTTCATGGCGATCGCTTGATTGGCTACTGCTGTTATCCACGATCACGGTAACTGTATTTGGTGGATTCACAATTTATAGTACTGAGTTGGCGGGAAAACATGGTTATAGTTACCAACATTGGCTAATTGGCGCAATGGGATTAGTTATTATCCTGATGCTTGCTCGTTGGCATTATCAAATATTATTGCGTTGGCACTGGTTAATTTATGCCCTAACTAATATTTCCCTGATTGCAGTAATCGTGATGGGGGTGGCGGCAAAAGGAGCGCAACGCTGGATCAATATTGCTGGTTTTAATGTGCAGCCTTCTGAGTTTGCCAAAATTGCGATGGTCATTACTCTAGCTGCTTTGCTGCGTGATCAGGAGAGTCCGAATTTAAAAACTATCCTCAGAACTTTGCTCATTACTGCTGTTCCTTGGGGCTTAGTTTTTATCCAACCCGATTTAGGGACTTCTCTAGTTTTTGGGGCGATCGTGGTTTCAATGCTGTATTGGGCAAATGCCAAAATAGGCTGGCTAATTTTGCTGGTTTCTCCCCTATTTTCGGCTGTTCTCTATAACCTTTATCTTCCAGCCTGGGTCATGTGGGTTCTAGGAGTCATGGGGATTGCCTGGTTAACTTTACCCAACCGAATCATTTCGACTCTCAGTGCTTTAGTGATTAATTTAGGTGCAGTAGAGTTGGGAATTGTGTTCTGGAATGTCTTAAAAGATTACCAAAAAGCACGATTAACTCTATTTCTCGATCCTGAACAAGATCCTTTAGGGGGAGGATATCACTTGATTCAATCCAGAATTGCGATCGGTGCAGGGGGATTCTGGGGTAAGGGATGGCACCAGGGGACACAAACTCAGCTTGATTTTATCCCCGAACAGCATACTGATTTTATTTTCTCTGCCGTTGGCGAGCAATTTGGCTTTATTGGCTGCCTGCTTTTGTTGTCAGTATTTTGGATCATTTGCGCTCGTTTACTCTGGATTGCCACTACAGCCAAGGATAATTTTGGTTCTTTACTGGCGATTGGCACTCTAGCTATAATTGCTTTTCAGATTGTGATCAACATCGGTATGACCATTGGGTTAGCACCAATTACGGGGATTCCTCTCCCTTGGATGAGCTATGGCAGATCTTCTCTCTTAACCAGCTTTATTAGCATTGGCTTAGTCGAATCTGTCGCCAACTATCGAGAACATAAAGTGCGTAGTAATTAAGCTCCAACAAAAAGCGAGGCAGAGCTATCATTTGGCAGAAAGTTAAAAAAAGATGAAACTACTTGTAGGTCAATTAGCCATAAGACTCAATTTTCTCTTCCCCATCAGGCATGGTGGGGGCAAACTTCTTCAATCCCAAATATTGCTGTAAAACATGCCACACATATAGGGGATTGAGAATCGCATAACGTTGCCAGAGTCTTTTTGGCTCTTGAATTAAACGGAACAGCCATTCTAAACCCACATCCTGCATCCATTTTGGTGCTTGAGGTAAAGTTCCTGCATGAAAATCAAACGCTGCGCCAACTGCCAAAATTGGGATGTTGAGTAAGTTACGATATTCGTAAGCCCAAGTTTCTTGTCTGGGACAGCCTAACCCTAGAAAAACCGCACTGGCACCAGAAGCTCTAATTCTCCTGACTAACTCGAAACGTTCTTCTGGGGAAAGTCTTCTAAACTTAGACTCTTCCATCCCTGCAATTTTGAATCCAGGATAAAGTCGCTGGAGATTGCGCGCAAATTTTTCTAAAGTTTCTTTTTTACTGCCATATAAATAAATACTTAGTCCTTCTCTGGCAAGAGATTCTGCTACTTTAAGAGTTAAGTTGGGGCCATAAACCCGATCAGGCAACTGTTTTTTATAAATTCCCGATAACGCCCACCGCACAGGCTGTCCATCAGGAACAACCAGATCAAGACCGTTTAATCGTCTGGCATGAGTATTATCTAAAAAGCCAGTCATAACTCCATGTACCGCCAAAGCACTAACAGCGAATGCTTGCTTATTTTTTGCTGCATTGGTAATTTTTGATACAGCAAAGTCATAATCGACGGCACTAACATTTATACCTAATATTGAATATTTCCCTAAATTAATCATTTTTTTAATTCCATCTCTCCACTCCACTTGTGTAAATCTCTGACAAAATTTGTTTGATGTCATACTTCAGTGACCAATCTGGGTAGTGGGATTTAAACTTAGCTAAATCGCTAACATACCAGATATGGTCGCCGCTGCGGTTGTTATCTGTGTATGAGTAATCTAATTTATTACCAGAAAGTTCTTCGGCAATGGCGATCGCTTCCAACATTGAGCAGTTGCTTGACCTGCCACCACCGATGTTATAAACCTCCGCTACCCGAGGGTTTTTATAGAACTCATGAAAGGCAGCAATTAAGTCCGAAGAGTGGATATTATCCCGAACTTGCTTGCCTTTATAGCCATAAATAGTATAGGGTTTGCCGATCGCAGTACACTTAACAAGGTATGCTAAAAATCCATGTAATTCTGTTCCCGAATGATTGGGGCCAGTCAGACACCCACCCCTAAAAGAAACAGTCCGAATACCGAAGTAACGACCGTACTCTTGTACTAGTACATCGGCTGCGACCTTAGAAGCTCCAAATAATGAGTGCTTGCACTGGTCAATGCTCATACTTTCGGGTATTCCCTGGGCATATTCATGACTCGGATCAATTTCCCAGCGTTGTTCTAGCTCTTTTAAGGGCAAGAGGTTAGGCAAGTCTCCATAAACCTTGTTGGTGGAGGTAAAGATGAAAACTGCATCAGGGCAATATTCGCGAGTGGCTTGGAGCAAATTTAATGTGCCATTAGCATTAACCGTAAAGTCCGAGAAGGGATCTTGAGCAGCCCAATCATGAGATGGTTGGGCTGCTGTGTGAATAATCAGCGATATGTTATTACCAAAATGCTGAAATATTTCTTTGATCGCATCATAATCGCGGATATCCACCTCACGATGCTGATAGCTATCAATTTCCTGTTCTAATCTTTGGCGATTCCACTTCGTTGAAGCTTCTTCTCCAAAGAAAAACTTACGCATATCATTATCTATACCAACAACATCCATCCCCAGGCTACTGAAAAATCTGACGGCTTCTGAACCAATCAACCCAGCAGAACCAGTAATAATTGCTACACCCATATTTGAATTTAATTTTTTACTGCTTATTTACCTCAATTACCCAGCTTTTAATTGAAACTTGAAGTTTAATAAGTTTCAATGGAGTTATGAGTGTTTACTATTAAGTATATTCACTGCCAAGTCTCT
This sequence comes from Cyanobacteriota bacterium, assembly GCA_041165225.1. GTDB lineage: Bacteria > Cyanobacteriota > Cyanobacteriia > Cyanobacteriales > Xenococcaceae > Waterburya. The sequence goes on from JBEANW010000031.1 coordinate 9,615, forward strand.
GTAATAATACCTTGGATTCATGAAGATGTCGATAACGAATCAGTGAAATTGCTGAGGGAAAAACAGTAGTAATTAAATATTATGATGTACTGCTAAGTTGATTGAAGAAATAAATTCTAAATCTAAAAAATCTTTTAAAAAGTTGATTTGAAACTAAATTTTACTGAGTAAAATTATGGCGTGAAACTAAACACGGTGAATTGTCTTATATTCTTGATATTCACTACCAAAACTGCCAGTAATCATGCCAGCTCCCAAAAATGAGGTTTGAACACCTCTGACAAACACTGCCTTGCGACCAAAAGAGATGGCAGCCGTTAATATACCCTGCACTAAACGAAAAGTACCTTTGGTAAATCGCTGAATTCTAGTAGCTAAAGAACGATTCTGCACTAGTTCACAAAAAGCGAATCCGTTCCCGCGACGATAAGCCCTTTGCCACAGCCATTTATAGTTAGTGCGACTAGGGGGAAGCCATTCTGTTACCCAAGCGTTGTTTGCCCAAACGGCCTTGTATCCCTGCTGATAAACCTGCATGAAAAGATGGGTATCATCGGCACCATTAGAACGAAACTGCTCATCAAAACGAATTTGTTGAAAAAGTTCTGCTTTCGCCAACAGATTACTAGTGTAGGCATAACCATAGTTGTGACGCAAATTTTCCCCATTGGACAGATTGCCACTACCAAAAAAGCTTTGTAGCCAATCAGCGGGTTGTTCGACAAAGTGGGGTGCTACTGGCCCAGTGAGAATATCGGCAGAAAATTCCTGTTGAGCTGCCATCAATTCATCTAGCCAATTTTCAGCGGGTACTTCGTCGTCGTCCATAATGGCAATAAAGTCTACATCATGCTTCACCATATCTACGGAATGATTACGAGCGAAAGGAATGCCTCTTTGCTGTTCGATGTCATAGAGCAACGGTATGTCATGATGGGCTGCAAATTCGTCGCAAACACTTCTAGCCGAACCTTCCGCATCATTGTCAACAATTACGAGCCTGACATCTGGTGCTGGATTTTTGATGAATTTTTGTTTTACCACCCCCTCCAGTAGTCGCTGCAATCCATCAGGTCGAAAGCAGGTAATGACACAGATGGCTATTTTGATGGGGTTGACATTGTTCAAGGTTTCGCTTTCGTTTTCGACGACTCTCATATTCATGTTGCTAATTAAATCGAATGGTAATCATTTAAGCTGCTTGTCCTGTTGTTTGGCAATAAACTCCGATAGCCGAGTAATTTCCTGCTGTACCGACATATTCCATCTTTGACGATAATCAGCTAAGTCTAATTCTTGAACTGATAAGGAGCGAATAGCTTGGGCAATTGATGCTGATTCGTTGTCAACCAACACCGCCCATTCACCAAAAAGTTTTTCGGTTAGAGAAGTTCGGCTAATAACTAATTGAGTATCCGAGGATAGAGCTTCACAAGCGCCACTAGGCTGAGTTGCATCACTAGTGGTTAGCACTAAAGCAGCCAAGCTCGAACATAAAACCTGATGATAGTCCTCCGTGGCCAAAAAACCAGTTAAACTGACGTTGGGCAACTGTTGTAAGCTAGCTGCCGTGGCTGGCTCAAGTTTCTTCGTATCAGCAGTAATGACAAAATTATATTCCGTCAACTTTTCCATGCTCTCGATTAACAATTCCACTGGTTCATCCCAAGGGTCAAAAGAGGCAATGACTAGGATTTGCTTGGCTAGACGTGGTTGGGGTAGAGCAGGAGCGATCGCCTGAATCGGATCGGAAATTGTAAACAGGGTGGTGTCAGGATATAGACCCTGAACTAGTTGAAACATTTCGGTGTTATGGACAATTATTCCCAGGGCATTCTTTAAAATTATCTGGGAAAAAGGCAGTTTTTGCCACAGCTCCACCTGGAACAAAGGATTATGAGCATCAATCAGATAGGGAGTTTTGGTGATCAACGGCGGGAGGGCGCTGAAAGTAGGGGGACATTGGGCGATCGCAAAATCAGGCTGGTG
>JBEANW010000032.1:0-7938 GCA_041165225.1 Cyanobacteriota bacterium
ACTGCTTAGTTTTCTAATAAAATGTGGTGGCCTCTTTGCTCTTTCTAAGTCAAAGTGCTGTCCTAAAAAATTTTTAATGTCGGGTTTGTGATAAGTTGAGCGATGAATTTGTGCCAAACTAGCTCCGATGGTTTGAGCTATCTCAGGATAATATCGTTGACCTCCTTGATAGTATTCATCAAGAGTAATGTAGTCGTCATAAAAAATAGACACCAGAATCAAGCTCGATGGGTCAAACAATACAACTTCAGAAACTAGAGGTTGAATCGGTGCTAAATCTTTAAAGTTGTTGATCAACTTTTGCACTAACCACTCCAAAGCTAGCATGCCCGAAATTTTACCCTGAGCATTAACCCGACCTTGCTTGACCAAAAAACTAGGACTGTCTTTTGATTGAACAACTAGATTAAAATTTCTACTCGCTTTACAAGTAATTGGAGCTGTAGGTTGAAAATCTATCGGACAAATCTTCTGTTCCTTTAAGAAATTTACTACGTTCTCATTGCTTAGGATTAACCCCATAACAAAATAGTTTCGATAGATATAAATTTTAAGAAAAAGTCTAAGAAAAATAAAAAGTGTAAATTCAAAAAGTAGCTGCTAGAATAAAATTTTGCTAATTTTAATATTTTAATCATTAGTAAAAAGTAGCCCCTCGACTAAAACACTACTAAAGTAAATTACTCAAGGTGTTTCATTTATATATTTCAGGGCTACTGTTTAATTTAAACTTAGGCTTTTACTAGAGAGTCTTGGGTACAACACAATAACTCTCGAAATATAGTTAGAGATTGTTGGATAGATAATTACGTATCTACCCATAATCCTTAGTAATGAGGGTAATAAGATCTGCTGCCGCCACTGCCTTTGCCTTTTTTGCTACCTTTGCCTTTGCCTGAACCTTTGCCACCGTAACCGCTACCACCAGATAGGCTCAATTCTTCTTCAGAAAGAACACGTAGGTTACCCATGATGCTCTCAGAACCAGATAACAGTTCTCCGCCTAAAGGACTTTGATTCAAATCGTTGATGTTAATTCCCATCTTTTTAATTCTCCTTAGTGTTATTTGAGTGAAATAAGAGTATTCAAACTTGAAAAAACAGTTTGCTTCTGCGAGCTACGAACGTAAAACTCAGACATCAGATGTCACAATTAGGTTGAATTGGAACAACTAAGCACTTGTAGACAAAAAACTGTAAATCATGTAAATCTAAAAACTACTTGATTTTAGACAATCTACATGTCACTTCTTAAACTAAATATCCAACACCATACATTTCATTCATTTAGTTAATAAAAAAAATGGGCTGTTGGAATGTATTTTGTCACAACTGTTTTTTCAACTTGGTGTCATCCTAATTCAACAAACCATTAAAAATCAATCTAAGTTCTGCAATTAATTAGACACAAATCAGTTGGGCAAAGTAGTTATGTCTCGAATCTGGTATTCTAAAGAGATTCTATCTGCGCTTCATTTGTAATTCTTTATTTCGATGTTATTAAGAGATGAATAACTTTAGGTTAATAGCTTTTGAAGCGATCGCTAGAATGCAAGGTAATTTTCACAAAAGTTTATATTGAGCGATCAAGTTTTAGGTTGTCTTAATAAATCAAAGACATAAATACCGAAATTATGTCTTTAAAAAAGTTAACGATAATATGGTGATAATGATTTAATAGCCTTAATTTAACCGTGTCCATATTCAAAACTGGGGTTTTAAACGTCGAGCAAAGTAGTTCTTAACTCTGAATTCCAAACTCCGAATTCCAAATGCATTTCGATTCTGTAGAACAAATACTGACTGAGTTAGAAACCCAACCAGGGTGGGAGAAATTTCGCGCCCATCGTCAGTTATTAAAATGTTGGTCACAGGTAGTTAATCAACAAACTGCCCAGCATACCCGTCCTCTTTATCTCAACCGACAAATACTTTATGTAGCGACTTCTAGCGCTGCCAGGGCGCAGGAGCTTGTTTTTCAAAGATATACCCTGCTTAAAAGACTTAATCAACAGCAACAGCTTATTTTGGAGATTAAGGACGATATTAAGGATATTCGTTTCTCCTCCTCTGGGTGGCACCAACCGACTTACTCCCAAGAAACCCAAGCAGCTTTATTTACCATTAGCGATCGCCAGAAAACTAAAATAGCTCCAGATCCTACCGTTGCCCTCAAGCCAGCAAATAAGGGGGCAAAAGCAGATAATTCCCTGAATAACTTATCTAACGCTCTATCTCCTTCAGAACAGGCTAAAAGAGCTGCTCAACGTTGGCTGGGGGACATGGAACAGAAATTAGCTACGACTCTGGCTTGCCCCCAGTGTAATTCAGTCATCTCTCAGGCAGAATTAACCAGATGGAATTTATGCCATCATTGTGTAGCTCAAAAATGGTCAGCAGAATATCGTCCACCAGTTTTTCCAGAACAAGAATAAAAAGAGAATCCTAAAGAAATCGAATTCTTTGTTGATGATCCCTAGGGGTTTTAAGTTCTATTTCCTGGAAAATACTGACGAAAAAGTATTTTTTGATACTTTTTTTTATTTGTTTGATGATTGTTCGTTTCCGTTCATTAATGAAATCTAAAGACAATATAAAATATATTACCTATCTGGGGATCACTAAAAGCCAGACTAGATAATCGTTTGAATTGGATTAGTTTGATTGTGAAGACAAAGCAGAATGTAGGTAGCGGAATTGAATAAAAGCCGAGCTAAAAAACCTATAATGAAAAAAATCAATTTTTCAACTTCTGCCTGTCGCTTCTGCCGCTTTTACGAGCCAGAGGGGCGCAGGGGCGGTTCTTGCCAAATGTTGGGTGTGCCAGTCGAAAGTAGTTGGAAAGCTTGTAATTTTGCCTCTCCTCCCTTTGAAACTACTTTAGAAAAGCTAGAGAATATTTTGCAATTAGAAACTTCAATTGCTCTAGATTCTCCTGAGAGAGTAATTCCTCAGAAAATCGATGCCAAAATAAAAGGCAACCATTCTAAAATGGCTGTCCCCAAACAAGAATAATTTGCCAGAATCTGTTAGTTTGATTTCAATCTACACATTCGATGAGTTAATTACAACGATTTAGACAAAATTTAACAAATAAGTTTCATACTTTAAAATCTTAAATGTTCCTCAAGTTGGGGGGCATTTTTTTGTCTAGATATTTAATTTGATACTTGATTTTGCTCTTGATTTTTCAAGGTGACCAAGGATATTGCTGGAAATCGGGTTCTCGTTTTTCTAGAAAAGCTTGTTTGCCCTCCGCGCCTTCTTCTGTCATGTAGTAGAGCATGGTGGCATTACCTGCCAACTCCTGAATACCCGCTTGCCCGTCACAGTCAGCATTAAATGCCGCTTTGAGACATCTAATCGCTAGGGGACTCTTAGTTAATATTTCTTGCGCCCATTTGATCCCTTCGGCTTCTAGTTGCTCCACAGGTACAACGCAATTAACTAAACCCATTGCTTCGGCTTCGGTTGCACTATATTGACGACATAAAAACCAAATTTCTCGGGCTTTTTTCTGTCCCACAACGCGAGCTAAATAGCTAGAGCCAAACCCACCATCGAAACTACCTACTTTTGGCCCAGTTTGCCCAAAAATAGCATTGTCGGCTGCGATAGTTAAGTCACACAATACATGTAATACGTGACCTCCACCGATCGCATAACCAGCCACTAAAGCGATCGTCACTTTGGGCATTGAGCGAATCAAACGCTGGAGATCTAAAACGTTGAGACGAGGTGTGCCCTCATCATCGATATATCCCGCTTTACCTCTAATGCTCTGATCTCCCCCTGCACAAAAAGCATATTTCCCGTCCGTATGGGGTCCTGCTCCTGTTAAAAAAATTACGCCAATCCGATGATCTTCGCGAGCATCGACAAAAGCATCGTACATTTCAAATACGGTTTTGGGGCGAAAAGCATTCCGCTTATGGGGGCGATTGATGGTGATTTTGGCAATCCCTTGCCATTTTTGATAAATAATATCTGTATAATTTTTAGTCGTTTGCCATTCAACTTCCATAGGTCATTGCTACATTGAGCAAGGTAATCTCATCACTAAGATTAAATCATTGAATCCTGCAAATAAATAGCGATCATGCAGAATGTGGTTTTTACCAGCGATCGCGCCTTGATAGCGTGAGCAAAATTAAAACTTACAATTAAAACTCACAATTATTTGTGATCGAGATCATACTTTTCAATCAAGAAATAGCAGATATTAGAGAAGAGATAGAGCTATGCAACAGATACTCTCTGTTACATCAATATTCCTCCAGTTTGGTACCTGGGGGATTTTTTTTGGCAATTTTTTTGAGTTGATTGTTGAGAATTTTGAGATCTAGCCAGATAAAACCGATAAACTTGATGTAAGCACGGACTAGTAATTACAGCGAGCTTTTCTCTCTCAAGACGGAATCATCTCATGCAAACCAGAATGTTTATGTGGCGCTGGCAACATACATTTCAAGATGCGGTCAAAAATCTGTTCGAAAGTATTTTGCAAATTCTAGAGCTACCGATCGCCTTGAATGTTTTTGTCATAGGTATTCCGATCTCTGAGCAAAATGTCCCACAGATCTTATTTCATCATGCAGATTGTGGTTTTACGGCGGATGATTTTCAGCAAGTATTTTCCCTTGCCAAAGAGAACTTTGATCAAGATCCTGAACAACTATTTTTTAAAAGTGCCAGTCATCTCAACCAGGCTCATAAAGACTCCCTATACCCCAAAGCTTTGCGTTCTGCCATTCAATCCATTCTTCAGCAATACGATCGCCAGCGATCGCAGATTTCTTTTTGTAGCTTGCCCATCCAGAAAAACGATCACTGGATTCTCACGGTGATTCAACTTCAACAGCCAGATTTTAATTGTCAATATCGCCTCAATAAAGCAACTCATGAACTACATTCGATGCGAGAATATCGGATTGATCGCTGTTTTTTGGAAGCCTTAATTTATCAGGTATTAAAAGAGGGGGAGCTAGAATTACAAAGTTCTTCGGCAGGTAATATTTTATCCCTAGGTAATTCCGAGAGGGTAATCGAAGATGCAGCCAATTCCTTGCTTCAGTCTATCGAGGTGCATATCAGTCAGTGGCAAAAAGTTGATTTATTGTCGTTTGCTAATGCGATCGCAGCAGAACGTTATGAGGGGGCGGCTAGTGAGGGAAGATTAATTATCTGTCCGAAAGATCACCCTGATATTGCCGCGAAGGTTAAATTAGCCATACCGATTAAAATTTACAATTATCGCGGAATTCGCAAGCTCTTGGAAGTATCTAGTAATAAGATGGCTTTGCTCTGTGATATTGAAACCGTCTGGGGATTGGGGCTGCCTTTGGATACCTATCAGCCTAGTCGCGAAAATTTGTTTGAAATTCGATTTGCCGAATATCAAACCTGGGAATTGGTTCATGCAGAAAATATCATGTTGCGGGTTAAATATCGACAAGCAAGACTACCCAGAGCGCGATTTGATCGACAACTGTTTTGCAACCATGTTGAGCAATTGTTTCAGGTTAATTCAACCACCGTAAATTTATTGGTTAAAGCAGTCGAAGCAGCGGTGGAACAACGTCACGGTACGATGTTGGTGATTACCCCAGAGGCAGAATCAGAAACTCAAAGATTAGCTGCCCAAAGCACGGTAATTGAACCAGTTATTGTCTCCCAAGGGATTATTTCTCATCTATCCAGCGTGGATGGAGCAATTTTGCTCTCCCCAGAAGGAATCATTCATTCTTTTGGGGTAATTTTAGATGGGCAGGCTTCCAAGAATGGTAATTCTGCTAGGGGGGCGAGATATAACTCGGCAATTCGTTATGTTGATGAAATGAGCCACAAGGTTAACTGCTTGGCGCTGATTGTGTCGGAAGATGGCTATGTTGACCTATATTCCACTTTAACTAATCAATTATTAAAGTAATGAGATCGCTTGGTTTTATGGGTAAATCACTAATAAACCCTAGAACGCTGAATAAAATAAAAAGCCTTTCCTTTACGGAAAAGGCTCATGACTACAAATATGTCTCAATATCTTGAAAACCGCCTGGTTAAGAAACTAGGGCAGGTGTTTTGGCATCTAGCTGTTCTGCTGTAGCGATCGCCTCTAGAGCAATGTCTTTACAAGTTCGTTTAATCAAGCCACATAAGACTTTTCCCGGCCCTACTTCGACAATATCAGTTACCCCTTCCTGAGAAAATTGCATCATGGCTTCCCACCAACGGACAGAATTAGTCATTTGTTGGGCTAATCTGGTTTTTAATACTTGGCTATCAGTAGTAGGCTGAGGATCGACATTAGAGATGACGGGAATTTTGGCCTCTTTAAATTCGATAGATTCCAATACTGTCAAAAACTGTTCCGCTGCCCCCTCCATCAGGGGAGAATGAAAAGCACCAGAGACATTGAGGGTCATTATTTTTTTCGCTTTGACCTGACTTAAAACAGCTTCTACCCCCGAAGGAGTACCAGAGATCACTACTTGGGCTTCGCTATTGTCATTGGCTAAAACTACATCAGGAGTATTATTTAAAACTGTAGTTAATTGATCGCGATCAAACTTCATTAATGCTGCCATCTTACCGCCCTCGGCACTATTCATTAATTCGGCTCTTTTTTGGACTAACTTTAACCCCGACGCAAAATCAAATACTTCGGCGGCATAGAGAGCCACGTATTCCCCCAGACTATGACCTGCTACTAATTGAGGTAAGCCAACTTTTTCCTTGAGCAGATCGATCAAAATAGATTCGACAACATATAAACAAGGTTGAGTATAAAGAGTACAGGCGAGGGTTGCTTCGTCTCCTTGGCAAAGATCCAAGACAGACCAACCTAAGATCTTTTCTGCTAGTTTAAATTTTGCCTTGGCAACAGGGATATCCTGTAAATCCACTCCCATTCCAATTGCTTGAGAACCTTGTCCAGGGAAAACCCATGCTGTTTTAGTCATTGATAAAATTGTGTTTTTCTAACGCTTAGTATTGCCGATATTAGAAAATCCTCTTTCGTCTTAAGACTTTCTTAATAAACAGTCTGGTAGGGATTATCTCATTCGGGTGACATCTTTGTCGAACTATTAATTCGAGCTAGTAACTAGTTATCCCTAACTGAAAACGTCAGTCTTTGGGTTTTTGCCATCATTAGTCACTGTGTCATAGAAGGATTGTTGGTTAAAAGTCTAAACCATTGGCAAACTAACACTAAAAGATGTTTCACCATCAGAAGTTGAGTTAAGCACAAGCTCGCCATTATGAGCGCGAACAATTTCACGAGCCAGATTCAGTCCTAAGCTAATTCCTTCTATTTTATGAGTATGGGCTGGACCGCCACGATAAAAACGTTCAAAAATGCGATCGCGATCGCCAATTGGAATATCTTGAGATGAATTTATTATTGTCACCTGAACTGTCGATCTAGTTTGCTGGGCAATAACTTCAATCCAACCATCAACAACATTATATTTGATCGCATTATTACAAAATATGGAATAGAAGTTAGCACACCGCCAAATGGGTGACCAATTGCCAAGTAACTGAAATTATGTACACTGTCAATTACTGTCTTATACTAAACCCGATTGATATAAGGTATGTAAAACTAGCCATATTTAAACCAATGATAGTTAGTTAAATTTGTAGTTTCTTCTTTCATTTGTGAGAGAACACTACAACGCTTGGAAAGTATCTCTTCTAGTTCATCAATACTTTCTATATTTTGATTTGCGATCGCTTCATCTAGCAACGACCATAATCGCCCTGCTGGCTGCAATTCAGGAGAGTAAGGTGGCAGAAACTCGGATTCAATCCCTTAGCATCAAATTCATCAAAAAAGTAAACACCTCGTTCGCTCTTCATCGCATCAAAGATTAATTTAAGTTGATTGGCTGTTTCTCCCATATATTTGGAGATCAAACAGTCGTACATCACTGT
>JBEANW010000033.1:0-3553 GCA_041165225.1 Cyanobacteriota bacterium
GTGAAGATTGGAAAAGCGATTCAGCCCTAAAGGATTAGCTTCGCGTCCGCGTTGCGGGGGTTCCCCCCGTTGAAGCGACTGAATCAAGAAGGGGAAAGGGGAAAAGGGTCAGGCGCGTTTCACGTAACGTTAGCTGCTAATACGGTGGTTGAGACAAAAAAATGGGGAAATAAATTAAATTCCCCCACTTCACTGTCATAATTCTTAAATGCTTAATGCCAATCTACTAAATACCGTTACTAATGTCGCTGGATAATCCTGTGGCAAATTCTTCTGCTAAGATAATATCCAAATCTAGTTCAATACCGAATTGAACTAAAGTTTCAAGGGTACTAACAACTGGTTTGATTTCAGTAATTGTATTATTCATAATCTGAGTTTCCTATTTTAGTGTGAGATAAGTTGAGATAAGTAATTAACTATTTGATTTTGAATCGATTAAAGACCGTTACTAATGTCGCTGGATAATCCTGTGGCAAATTCTTCAGCTAAGATAATATCCAAATCTAGTTCAATACCGAACTGAACTAAAGTTTCAAGAGTGCCAACAACTGGTTTGATTTCAGTAATTGTATTATTCATAATCTGAGTTTCCTATTTTAGTGTGAGATAAGTTGAGATAAGTAATCAACTATGTGATTTTTAGCGGTTTTAAGATTTGTTGAATTTTTTCGTCGGAAATATATTCTGCCGACGGCGGACTAAAACACATCAAGGCTGTTTCATAACAAGCTCTGGCTATACGCGATCGCTCATTCGCAGCAAGTGCTGCAACGAGAGAGACGTTTTCACCCACATGATCTGCATCTGCACCTACGGCACTATGTACTCGTTGGCATCTAGTAGCATTAATCTTGGCTGGCAGTAAAGCTTCTATTTTTTGAATATAGTCTGCTCCAATTGCCAGGGATAGACGTTCCATTGTATAGCTATAGCCTATACAGTCTATGGGGTCGCTATCTTGAACACTGCGGGTCAAATAATCGATCAAAGCCACCGCAGCAGGGGGGACTAGAGTCTTGACTACTGCTTCAGCATCATATCCAAGGGATTGAATATCCAGTAAAGCTAGTCGATCATGACCAGTTTCCTCTTCGGCTTTTTCTAAAGCCCATGCTTCTAGGGAAGAACGATTATTAACCGCAAAACCTCTGGCTGCATCCTTCAACAGTTGAGGGATTGAGTGAGTTAAGTGATAAGCACTTGCCAATCGCCAGACCCAGCGGATAGAGGTTAATGCAGGAGGTTTCACCTCAGACTTGACTGCCTGTTTAGCAGCAGCGATCGCTGTATCCAATAACTTACGGGTAGTGGCAAAACTACCAAAACCTGTCATTGATTGAGCAAAGCGATCGTCTTCCGAAAGAGGTTGATAGATCCAAGCACGTTCATTGGTGGCAACTACTACTTTTCCTGGGGCAATATGCGCCCATTCAGCATTAGCTAAATCAAAATCAACTTGTTTTTCAATTGAGCCTATATTGTTAGCCATAAAAATTACCAAACAAATCTTCTAACATTTGTAGATAGCTCTATAAATAAAGTTGATCAACTTAAATTGATAGATCACTAAACTACTAACTTCATCACAAAATCTTTAGATTGGTTAACTAGAATACAATTTAAAATTAATTTTAAATTAGTTTTTAAATTAACCCTTGAGCAATATTCACTTCGTTGAAATAATTTTAATCTTTTAATTATTTTGTTTGATTAAACTCATTTTTAGAAGTGATTTGAATCACTGCACAATTATTTTTTTGTGACTTGTTACATACAATTATTAAAGATTTTTTTAGTAAAATACCTCCGAGAGGCTACTGAACTTTTGAACTTAAGGTATTAAAATCAACTATGTATTTCTACTTTTATTTCTACTTCTATATCTTGTTGTTCAAAGTCCTTTTGAAGGGCAAACCGCCGTTTGCCCCTACCTAAATATCATTTTTGGTATCAATTAAAAATCTGCACTCAAAGGGGTTCTGGGGAAAGGAATTACATCACGAATATTAGTCATCCCCGTCATAAATTGGACTAATCTTTCAAAGCCCAAACCAAATCCTGCGTGAGGTACTGTGCCATAACGGCGCAGATCGAGATACCACCAGATATCATCAGCTTCGATATTCATTTCTTGAATACGTCTTTCTAACACATCAAGCCGTTCTTCCCTTTGAGAACCACCGATAATTTCACCGATTCCAGGGGCAAGAACATCCATTGCCGAGACAGTTTTTTCGCCCTCATCCAGGCGCATATAAAAGGCTTTGATATCTTTAGGATAATTAGTTACAATCACGGGCTTTTTAAACAGTTTTTCCGCCAGATAACGTTCATGTTCCGACTGAAGATCTATACCCCATTCCACAGAATATTCAAATTTCTGCTCGGCTCGTTCGAGTAACTCCACCGCCTTAGTGTAGGTAACTCGTTCAAATTCATTATTGATAATATTATCGGCGTTTGCCAAGACAGATTTATCGACCCACTGATTAAAAAATTCTAAGTCTTCAGGACAATGCTCTAAAACATACTGGAAGATATATTTGAGAAACTTTTCTGCCAGGTTTTGATCCCCTTCTAAGTCGCAAAAAGCCATTTCAGGTTCAACCATCCAAAACTCTGCTAAGTGACGAGAAGTATTAGAATTTTCCGCGCGAAAAGTAGGACCAAAAGTATAAACATTTTGAAATGCCATCGCCATTACTTCCGCTTGTAGCTGTCCACTCACCGTTAGGTAAGCTGGTTTGCCAAAAAAGTCTTGGCTGTAATCTACTTTTCCCTGGTCGTTTTTGGGTAGATTATCGAGGTCAAAGTTAGTCACAGTGAACAATTCTCCTGCACCCTCACAGTCGCTAGCGGTGATAATAGGGCTATGAATCCAAAGAAAGTCTTGCTCTTGAAAAAACTGATGAATTGCAGTGGCACAGGCATTTCTGACGCGAAATACCGCTCCTAGAGTATTAGTGCGCGATCGCAAATGCCCAATAGTCCGTAAAAACTCAAACGAGTGGCGTTTCTTCTGTAGGGGATAAGTCTCAGGATCGGCAGTACCATAAACAATTACTGACTCTCCTTTCAGCTCAATTTTCTGCCCTTTGCCTAGAGACTCTACTAGTTTACCCGTAATTTCGACAGAAGCCCCTGTAGCCAATTGTTTAAGGACGTTTTCGTAATCTGGTAAATCGGCATCCAGCACTGCCTGTAAACCTGCTAAAGACGAGCCATCATTAACTTCCACGAAAGCAAAGCCTTTTAATTCTCTCTTGGTACGTACCCAACCTTTGATAGTTACGGGTGCATCTGGATTGTTTAAACCATTTTTTAGAATGTCTGCCACTCGTCTAGTTACCATATCGCCTCAAAGTCATGGTTGATATCAGGATTATTCTATCGTTCTACGTGAATTCGATGAGTCGCAAAATAGAATGGCTTAGGTTGGGAAAGCGATTCAGCCCTAAAGGATTAGCTTCGCGTCCGCGTTGCGGGGGTTCCCAAGGCGCGTTTTGGGTAAGAAGCTTCTTACCCAAAAGCCGCCGTCCCGTTGAAGCGA
>JBEANW010000034.1:0-6521 GCA_041165225.1 Cyanobacteriota bacterium
TTAATGGCGATCGCCTATTGGTTAAGCATCTATCAAGATCTTCTCTGGAATAGTGCCTGGAATAGTGGCGACTTGGGACTAGCATTACAGCAAATATCTCTCATTGTCGCCTTGCTGTTTATCCCCCTTGCTTACTATTGTCGTTCTAGCTGGATCTTTGGTCTGAGTTCGTTTTTAGCTGTAGTGGCTTTGACCACCAACTTGGCTCGGTACTTAGAAGTTGCTGATCTAACAACCAAAAGCTTTTTGCCCGCTTTTTTATATATCCTGCCTCCAGCTTTACTTTGGAGTTATCGCGATAATTTATTGCCGAACCAGAACGATCTTCATTTTGCGGGGATTACTCGTAAGCTGGCGGTTTTTTATCTCGCCTCGTCTTTTTATTTCTGTTCCTTTAATTTTTGGTCAGATGCTTCTGATACCGTGCAATCTGGCAAAATCATCGATTTTACTCCTTGGTCATTATTAATTGCTCCCGTAGTTTTTACGCTATTGAGTATCTGGGGTTGGTGGCAACTAGGAGTTAGAAGAACTAGTAATCTCCCTTGGAGACTCGATCGCTATTCTACTTATGTTGGGGCAACTTTAGTCTTTCTCTTTGGTTTGCTTTGGTTTAATTTTGCCGTTACTCCCCTGGGCATTGCGGGAACAATCATCTTTAACTTACTATTGCTTTCCTTAGCAATTATTTTAATCAGTCAATCCATCAGGGAGGGCCAAAGATTTAACTTTTGGCTGGGAATTCTGCTGTTGATCCTGCAAATATTTTCGCGGATGTTTGAATATAATACCGATCTAATTTTAAAAGCGATCGCTCTTGTTGCCTGTGGTGTGGCAGCAATTTTGGCGGGACTCTGGTTTGAACGTTATTTAAGTAATCTTAATTCTGCAAGTTAAATTTATATTTATGACTACTTCCCTCACATTTAACTCTTCTTGGTGGCGCTTTCTCGTCCCTTTGGGTTTGCAGCTAGGAATCATTTTAATTGTTCCTGCTCAAAGTGCCTATACCTACAATTTTGGTCAGCCTGCGGTGCTGCAAACCCTCCCTGTAGACCCCTATGATTTACTGCGGGGATACTCCCAGACTCTTAGCTATGATATATCTCAAACTGAGATTCTAAAGCAGCTTCCTGGTGGGAAAGACCTAGTTGACAAATTAGTTACAGGAGAGACATTCTATGTCGTCTTAGAACCAAATATCATCAAAGATAAACTTCCTCCCAACCCCTCAAAAGTAATCAAAGTAACCAAGGAAATCCCCAAGGAACTAGGGAGCAATCAGGTTGCTCTAAAAGGAAAAATTAAGCAGTATGGCCAAGTTAACTATGGGTTGGAAACCTACTATCTACCTGAAAGCCAGCGGGATAAAATTAATCAAGAAATTAACGATTTACAAAACAACGCTGACGGCACTAGACCCTTTGTTGTCGAGATCAAGGTTGATCGCTGGGGCAATTCTGTACCAACTAGTCTTTGGATAGATCAACATAAGTACAGTTTTTAATTCCTGAAATAAACCACAAAATAAACTCTAGCCACCAACACGAAATTCAATTACATCTCCTTCTTGGACGACATAATCTTTACCCTCTAAACGCAACAAGCCTTTTTCTCTGGCAGCATTTTTTGAGCCTGTAGTGATGAGGTCATCATAGCTAATGGTTTCTGCCTTAATAAATTTCTTCTCAAAATCGGTATGAATTACCGCTGCTGCTTGAGGAGCTTTCATTCCAGCGATAATTGTCCAGGCGCGGGTTTCCTGTTCTCCTGTGGTGAGGTAGGTGCGTAATCCCAAAAGATCGTAAGTAGCACGGATTAAGGATTTCAAACCACCCTCTTCCACCCCCAAGGCTTCGAGAAAGTCTGTGGTTTCTTCCGCTGAAAGCTCCACTAGCTCTGATTCCACCTGAGCCGAAACCACCACTACCTTAGCTGCTTCATCCTGAACAAATTCTCGCACCGATTCCACCCATTCATTGCCCGTTGCCAAATCGTCTTCAGAGACATTAGTGGCATAAATAATCGGCTTATTACTTAATAATCCCAGGGATTTAATCACCAGTAAATCATCTTCCGTTAAATCCATGGTGCGGACAGATTGACCATCGTTCAACACATCGCTAATCTTAGTCAACAGTTCCACTTCTGCTTGAGCCAGCTTGTCATTTTTGGCGCTTTTACGCTGTCTGGCGATACGTCTTTCTACTTGAGCCAGATCCGCCAAGATTAGCTCTAAATTAATGATTTCAATGTCTCGCACAGGATCTACCGAACCAGCCACGTGAATGATATCGTCATCATCAAAGCAGCGTACCATGTGAACGATCGCATCTACTTCGCGAATGTTAGCCAGAAACTGATTACCTAATCCTTCTCCCTTACTCGCTCCCGCTACTAATCCCGCAATGTCCACAAACTCGATGCGGGTGGGAACTAGTTTTTGAGAATTGGAGAGTTCGGAGAGTACTTCCAAACGATGATCGGGAACTGATACTACTCCCACATTTGGTTCAATGGTGCAAAAAGGAAAATTAGCTGCTTCAGCCTTGGCATTGGCTACCAAGGCATTAAACATGGTAGATTTGCCCACATTAGGTAATCCGACGATTCCTGCTCTTAACATGACGACTTATTATTTGGCTCTTAGCTTCTAGGTTCAGTTTGCCAATTTTACTGCATTAGAACTCGATAATTCAAACATATAGCCTCTTCCCCAGACGGTTTTGATACAGTCGCCCCTTTCCTCGCCAATCTTTTTACGGATGCGACCAATATGAATATCCACTTTGCGATCGTCTCCTGCATTATATTCATGTTGCCAGATGGCGGAGATTAATTCCGAACGATCCCAGACTCGATTAGGATTACTAGCCAGAAAATATAGTAAGTCAAATTCTAGTGCCGTCAGGGGAATCAGGCGATCGCTTAACATAACTTCTCGGCGATAAAAATCAATTTTTAAATTATCTAAGGAGAGATTTTTTTTATTATTAGTGGGAGATCCAGTATTACTACTTCCTCTTCTAAATAAAGCTTCAATTCTCGCCTTGAGAATTTGTAAATCAAAAGGTTTAGTAATATAATCATCTGCTCCTTTAGCAAAAGCTTCTAGGATATAATTATTATCCGTCATCGAACTGAGCATCATGATCAGTACCTCAGTTTGACTCATTTCTTCACACAAATTCAGCCCTGTCTCATCGGGTAAGTTAATATCAGAAATGATTAAATCGGGTTGAAATCCTGGAAACTTTTGCCTTGCCATAGCACAGTCTTCAGCAACTTCTGTAATGTAACCATTGTAAGTAAGAAAACGACCAATTAAATGATGTAAAGTTAGGTCGTCATCGACAATTAAAATTTTCTTCTTTGAACTTACTAAATTATAATAATTATTCAATAAATACACTTAAATAAAACCTGCTTTGTTCGTTTATGACCTTCAAACAATATCAGAACAATTACCTATGAAGCGACAGTATTAATTATTTTTTTACCTGATCTTCACACAATAAATGATCTGGATAAAGTTGCAGTTAAATGTCTTTTATTGAGCGTTATAACTGATTTTAAAGATTATTTATTCATTTAAACTGTACATTTTGTAATTCCCGAACCCCTACACTCAATCACCACCAGCAAATTAAATGCATGATAGTTTAACACCATTATTAAATGCCTTAAGTCAGGCAGCACAAAGACAACATGCTGCTTTTTATGCCCCAGGACATAAGCAGGGTCAAGGAGTTAGTCGCAATATGCGAGATTTGATTGGGAAGCAAGTTTTTCAAGCTGATTTACCAGAGTTACCCGAATTAGATAATTTATTTGCTCCCGCAGGGGCGATCTCCGCCGCTCAAGAACTAGCAGCCCAGACTTTTGGAGCGACTCGCACCTGGTTTTTAGTTAATGGTTCGACTTCGGGGATCATCGCAGCCATTTTGGCTACCTGTGGCATGGGGGAAAAGATCATCCTGCCCAGAAATATTCATCAATCGGCGATCGCGGGTTTAATTTTATCTGGGGCAATCCCCATCTTTATCAATCCTGAAACTGATCCTCAAGGAGGATTCGCCTACAACGTTACGCCAGAAGCTGTTCGCGAGGCGTTAAGCCAGCATCCCGATACCAAGGCAGTAATGATCTTGCACCCGACTTATCAGGGAGTCTGTAGTGATTTACGAGCGATCGCTGATCTGACCCATAGTTACCAGATCCCGTGGCTAGTAGATGAAGCTCACGGCGCACATTTTGCCTTTCATGATGATTTACCCCCCTCTGCCATGAGCTTGGGGGCAGATCTCGCAGTCCAGTCTACCCATAAAACTTTGAGTTCCCTAACTCAATCATCGATGGTGCATCTTCAAGGGGATCGAGTTTGTCCCCAGAGGATTAGTAAAGCATTACAGTTAGTTCAATCTACTAGCCCTAGTTACCTACTGCTAGCTTCTCTCGATGCTGCCAGGCAACAGATGGCAACCCTAGGGAATGAATTAATGAATGAAGCGATCGCTCTGGCTAAGATGGCGAGAACTAGAATAGCCGAAATTCCGCATTTATCTGTCTTCAATCCTGAGATCCAGCCTGGATGCCACGACCTTGATCCTACCAGACTCACTATTAATATCTCCCAATTAGGAATCACTGGCTTTGCCGCCGACGAAATACTCCACAAGCAGCTAGGGGTTACTTGTGAGTTACCTCTATTACAGCATTTGACTTTTATTATTTCTTTGGGCAACACAGCAGCAGATATTCAACAGTTGATTGAAGCTGCCTCGGTTTTAAGCAACCAGTTCCAAGCTCCCAGCTCTAAGCTTCCATTTGCCAGCTTCCATTTGCCAGCTTTCAGTTCTCCGTCGGTCATAGTTTCTCCTCGCCAAGCCTACTTTAGTGCAACGGAAACAATCCCGATAGAGCAAGGGAGCGATCGCCTTTGTGGAGAGTTAATTTGTCCCTATCCTCCAGGAATTCCACTATTGATGCCAGGGGAAGTAATTACTACGGAAGTGATTGAATATTTAAAACATATTGTGGCTGCGGGGGGAACTATTACAGGGTGTAACGATCCGACGCTCCAGACCATTCAAGCGCTTAAATGAGATAATCGGCTTTAGTGATTGATAGTTAATTAATTCCGAACTCCGAACTCCTAATTCCCAATTCCTAACCATGCTCTGGCCATATAAAACTCCTGGAATTCCCGATAAACTTTTTGAACGTCTGCCAGGGATTCCCCTGAGTAAGCGAGAAGTACGAGTTCTAATTCTTTCTTCCTTAAGGATGAGGCCAGATGCCGTATTCTGGGACATTGGCGCAGGCACAGGGACAATTCCCGTAGAAATTGGGCTGCTCTCTCCCCAAGGCAAGATCGTGGCGATCGAACGAGACGAAGAAGTGGCAAAACTAATCAAACGCAATTGCGATCGCTTTGGGGTAGATAACGTCGAGGTGATTCAAGGGAGTGCGCCAGAATGTTTAGAGGCGATCACCCCTAGACCAAATCTAGTTTGTCTTGAGGGGGGCAAACCAATTAAAGATATTTTGCAACAAACTTGGAAATATCTTGAGCCAGAAGGCAGAATTGTTGCCACGGTGAGCAACTTAGAGAACTTATATATCATTTCTGAGGGTTTATCAGAGCTTCAAGCTCGCAATATAGAAGTAGTCCAGTCCGCCGTCAATCGTCTGGAAACCAGAGGTATACATCAAACTTTTGCTGCGGTTAATCCGATGTTTATTCTCAGTGGTGAAAAATTGTAAGCTAAACAGAGGAAGACGTAACTAGAAAAATTTCTGATTTTTTTCAACTAGAATCGAAGTGTTTTTAGTACAAGTCAATAATCCTTTTACAAAATAATGCTGAGACAGAGAACGCAGACAGGACTGTGGATAACTGCGTTGCTAACGGGTGCAGTAGGTGTTGCTAACTTACTATCAGCCGTAACGCCGAGTCTCCCCGAACGCCTAGACTGGCTGGAGCAGATTTTCCCCTTTGAAGTTAGAGCAGGGGCGCATCTATTTGCGGTTCTAAGTGGATTTTTTCTCCTGATCCTGTCCGCTAATTTACTACGTCGCAAACGCCTTGCTTGGTTGCTGACCATTGGTTTGCTGATCGTGTCGATCATCAGTAATCTCCTGAAGGGATGGGATTATGAAGAAAGTTTGCTCTCAACGATACTACTAGGACAGCTTTTATTAATGGGCAAGGTTTTTACTGCCCGTTCGGATCGCCCGTCAATTATTCATGGCATTCAGGCATTAGTTATCGCCTTGCTGTTTACTCTTGCCTACGGTACTTTAGGTTTTTTGTGGTTAGACCGTCATTACTCTGTCGATTTTTCCTTGAGTCAAGCACTGAGGCAAACTTTGACCATGTTTTTTACGGTAGGTAATGCGGAAGTAGTTTCCAATACTCGCTTTGAACGTTTTTTTGCTGAGTCCATCTACATTATCGGCGCGGTAACGTTACTTTATGCCTTGTGGATGTTATTGCGTCCAGTGCTAATCCATCAGGA
>JBEANW010000035.1:0-11953 GCA_041165225.1 Cyanobacteriota bacterium
TAACGCTAATTTCGCAAAATCTGAATGAATTTGAATTGCATTTGCGAGCCATTCTCGGCTTACCAATTCCTCAAATCGAAATGTATGCTCCTTCTGCCAGCGCGGTGATTTTAGCCCAGAAATATTCATCGGCGATCAACTTCAGTAACGTTGCCCAGGCTCTAATAGAGGTAGACACTGATGTACGGTTATTTGGGAAACCAGATTCTCGACCCTATCGTCGGATGGGAGTAGCTTTAGCCAAAGCAGAAACTACGGAAATAGCGAGACAAAAAGCGTTTAAAGTAGCAGACACGATTTCTCTGACTTGAACTAAGTTTTATTTCGCTATTTCTCTGACAGCTCCTCTTACCGCGTTAATTATGCCAACATTCGTCAAAATAGAAACAGGAATCGTTAATAAATCGATTTTTGATCAATATGTGTCCGCTCACAAAGCCTATGTGCGCCAGCTAATTTCTCAAGGACATAAGGCAAAAACTGGTTACTGGGGAGAACTAGGGGGAGGAATGCTCTTGTTTGAAGCTAATTCACTATTAGAAGCGCAAGCAATAGTGGCACAAGATCCTCTCGTTATCAACCATTGCGTCAAGTACGAACTTCATCAGTGGTGCATCGTAGTTGAGTAGGGGAAAACGGCCGTTTTCCCCTATATTTGAGATTAATTATCAGAAGAATCGGCAACGGGTTCAGCGGTAGCATTTTCCTGAGCAATAATCGCCCGTTTTTTGCGCTTGATGGTGAGATAACGAATGGCATCTTCGCTTAACCGCATCATTCTTTCCAAAGGTGCGTTTTGGCTACCGTCAGCATCATAGTTCATTTGTACGTAAATACCATCTAAATACTTCCCAACTGGATAGGCAAGTCTTCTTTTCCCTTTAACTTGCACTTCCATGTTTTCAGCACCATTCTCTGTCAGATAATCTTGGTATTTAGTGACAGCTTCCCCTGCCTGATCTTCTGATAGATCGGGACGGAGGATATACATTAACTCGTATTTGTTGCTCATTTTAAACATTCTCCTTGTGGACAAAATGGCTTCTGAATTAGAAGCAAGGAATTATAATCTTACTATTACTTGACTATGAATTACCAGAACTTTGCTCTGGGGTTGCTAGACAACCCAAAATTAAGCTAATTCAAATCTTGAATTAAACAATAGCGAACTTTAAGAGTATGATTTCGTAGTAAAGAATAATTTGAAGTTTGATCTAGCTATGGCACATCGCTATGTCCGTATTAAAACTAACCGTGAGCAGATTTATTATGGTGTGCTGAAGGCAAATCGTAGTGTATCAGTCTATGATGCTCCACCGTGGTTAAATGGACAAGAAACAGACATTGTGCTGGAGCTAGATACCTATCAATTGCTTGCCCCCTGTGTTCCTTCCAAAATTGTTGCCGTGGGCAAAAACTACCTCAAACACGCAGCGGAAATGGGTAGCCCTGTCCCCGAAGAACCCTTATTATTTCTCAAGCCCCCCACTAGTATTGTGGCAGACACCCAAAATATTAACTATCCCGTGCAGTCCCAACAAGTAGATTATGAGGGAGAACTTGCTTTAGTTATTGGCGATCGCCTCAGTAAAGTTAACCCAGAACAAGCCGCTAAAAGTATCTGGGGTTATACCATTGCTAACGATGTAACCGCCAGAGATCTGCAAAGAAAAGATAATCAGTGGACGCGAGCCAAAGGATTTGACACCTTTTGCCCTTTAGGGCCGTGGATTGTCCGAGAATTGAGTGTTGAAGCTAAAATTCAAACCTTTCTCAACAATGACCACAATCCTCGCCAGTCTGCCATGATTAGTGATATGGTTTTTAGCCCAGATGTCCTCGTTTCCTATATTTCCCAGATTATGACTTTGTTTCCTGGAGATGTAATCCTCACTGGAACTCCTGAAGGAATTGGCTCAATGAAATCTGGAGATACCGTGAGAGTAGAGATCGAGGGGATTGGCTGCCTCTCTAATCAGGTTGTTTAATTTCTTCAGCGAACTTGAATCTAGCCTATCTTGGTAATTGGCTATAGGCAGCAGCGGAGACAGTCGGAACTTCAGGATAGCGACCAACAGCACACTCCGCCATGCAAAACAGGCTTACCCCAGTAGCAATAATAAAGACCAAGCCACCGATGATGCCGATTCCTCCCAAAGTGCCAAAAACAATTGACACCAGAGAAATGGCAATGCCAAACAGAATCGATTGCAAGGTATTGAAACGGATAAAATACGAAATCTTTTCGTTCTGGACTACCGCTAAGAATAGGATGAAAAATACGACCAAACTGCCCAAGCCGAAGGGAATAACTGTGGCAAAAATACCGTAGATTAGGGCTATGGGTAATAAGAGCAATTGCAAAAAGTTAAATATAGGCGCTAAGGCGGGGATTTGAACCATTAAACTCATCCCGATATTCATGGCATCGTAGATGGTAAACAAATATACTGCTGCTCCAAAAAAACGATCTTTCACATCGACTGAACCAAACTTTGCCATAGCAACTGCTCTCCTGAAATCAAATAAATAAACTAGGGTCTAGATATCATTCAGTATAACCAAAGCAGAATTTAGCTCACCCAGGTGACATTAAAACCCATCTGGCACTGATAAACTTGAACCTGTTGTGATGTTTGGCGTGGGAGAGTTTTGCTACATCCCAGCTTGCTATCCCGCCATCGAGGTAAACCACTTTGATCTGACATCAAACAATTTTGACAAACTTGTTGAGGAGATAAGATTTGCTGGTCTGCAATCATAACTATCATGATATTGTTCCTTCATAAGTCTTATCAGTATTCTAATTCTTCTGACTAATTCTGAGACATCGGTTGATCAAATTGATGGTTTTCAAGAGGACGCTGAATTAGATAGCATAGATGATACTCATTGAATATTACACAAGCAAATAGTGAATCAAACTAATTTAGATTTCCTCCTGGAAACAGATCCCGAAATTGCGGAAATTATTGACTTGGAATTGGGTCGTCAGCGATCGCATTTAGAGCTAATTGCCAGCGAAAACTTTACTTCTCCAGCGGTATTAGCTGCCCAAGGTTCAATTCTGACTAATAAATATGCTGAGGGTTTACCAGGAAAACGCTACTATGGCGGTTGTGAATTTGTCGATCGCGCCGAACAGTTAGCAATTGACCGCGCCAAGCAATTATTTGGTGCCGAAATGGCAAATGTTCAGCCCCATTCAGGCGCTCAAGCAAACTTTGCGGTCTTTTTAACTTTGCTCGAACCAGGGGACACCATTATGGGGATGGACTTGTCCCACGGTGGACATCTCACCCACGGTTCTCCTGTCAACGTTTCAGGCAAGTGGTTTAAGGTGGTGCAGTATGGCGTAAACCAAGAGACTGAACAGCTAGACTTCGAGCAAATTCGGGAATTGGCGTTAAAGGAACGTCCTAAGTTAATTATCTGTGGTTATTCTGCCTATCCCCGCACTATTGATTTTGTTAAATTCAGAGCTATTGCCGATGAAATTGGCGCTTATTTACTAGCTGATATTGCTCATATTGCTGGGTTGGTAGCCACAGGACACCACCTTAACCCAGTTCCCTATTGTGATGTGGTCACCACTACTACTCACAAAACCCTCAGAGGCCCTAGAGGGGGCTTGATTCTAACCCGCGACGCTGAACTAGGTAAAAAACTGAATAAATCAGTCTTTCCTGGTACTCAAGGTGGTCCCTTGGAACATGTGATTGCAGGTAAAGCCATCGCCTTTGGCGAAGCCCTCAAGCCAGAATTTAAAGATTACTCAGGTCAGGTGATTGCCAACGCTCAATCAATGGCAGAAGCTTTCAAAGGGAGAAACTTTAAGTTAGTATCTGACGGTACAGATAATCATCTTATTTTGGTTGATCTTCGTAGTATTGCCATGACAGGTAAAAAAGGAGATGCTCTGGTTAGTCAGGTAAATATTACCGCTAATAAAAACACTGTCCCTTTCGATCCTGAATCACCTTTTGTCACTAGTGGACTGCGTTTGGGTTCTCCCGCCATGACCACCAGAGGCATGGGGGCGACAGAATTCCAAGAAATTGCTAACATTATCGCTGACAAACTACTCAGCCCTGAAGATGAGGCTGTACAACAAGACTGTTTAGCGCGAGTAGCTGCTTTGTGCGATCGCTTTCCGCTCTATCCTTATCTACAAATGCCTGTACCTGCCAAGCTATAGGAGTATGCTGAGGAAGGCACAATGTGATCATGCCAGCAACGCTAACAACTTGATGCTCTCGAAAAGTACACCCTATACTCTCCCTGGAACTTAAACTCAGATGCCTGTTGAACTATATCATCTGATTGCTTTTCTCACCTCTGTTACCTTTGTCTTATGGACAATCCCCGATGTTAAAACTTTGGGTTTAAAGTTGGGGATTGTAGATCGACCAAATGCCAGAAAGATTCATCAGAAACCTGTTGTCCGTGTGGGCGGAGTTTCGATCTTTGCTGGCACGATCACCTCCTTAATTATTGTCTGGTTGCTGGGGGGATTTTCTGCCCTAGCTCCTCAGAAAGTAACGGAAGTCTGGGCTGTGATTATTGGCAGTATTTTATTTTTTGGCATTGGTTTTGCTGACGATCTATTTAATCTCACCCCCATTTCACGGTTACTGATGCAAGTTGCGGTAGCTGCTGGTTGTTGGTATATGGGGGTAAGGATCGAATTTGTCTCTTTTCCTGTCTATTCTTTGGTTCAAATCTACTGGCTGAGTCTTCCTGTGACCATAGTTTGGCTTGTGGGGATGGCAAATGCGATCAACTGGATTGATGGGGTGGATGGATTAGCGGCGGGAGTTGCGGGTATTGCTGCCTTTGTGATGTTAGTCGTAACTTTGTTTATGGATCAGCCCGCTGCTGGTTTAATTGCCGCAGCGATGGCAGGGGGCGCTTTGGGATTTCTACGGTATAACTTCAATCCTGCTCAGATCTTTATGGGGGATGGGGGCGCATATTTTATGGGTTTTACCCTGGCAGCAGTGGGGGTCATTGGTTTGGTTAAAACCACCGCTATTACTGCCGTTCTCTTGCCTTATTTAATCTTGGCAGTTCCCATCTTAGATATGTCGGCGGTAATTTTTTCCCGCATTAGTAAAGGAAAATCTCCCTTTATTGCCGATAAAAGCCATCTACATCATTGGCTGCTGAAAACAGGAATTTCTCAACGTCAAACCGTATTATTTATTTATACCCTCACCTTCTGGGTTGGTAGCTTGGCTCTGGGCTTTTCCAATATTCCGAGCGGTTGGGGCTATGCTATTGGCGCGACTATGCTGTTAGCTTGGCAACTTTGGCAGGTTTGGCAGGTTTGGCGCACAAGACGCAGAGTTCTTAACAATATTAGTGAATCAGATCAATGAGCGCAGAAGTTATTTGTATTGGGACAGAACTACTCTTAGGGGATATTTTAAACACCAACTGTCAATATTTAGCCCAAGAATTAGCTATCTTAGGAATTCCTCACTACTACCAAACGGTGGTGGGAGACAATGTAGAGCGTATTCATCAGATAATTGCGATCGCCATGAGGCGCTCCTCGATTCTCATCTTTACGGGGGGTTTAGGCCCAACTCCTGACGATTTGACCACCGAAACGATTGCCAGTTTCTTTAATACTCCTCTGCAAGAAGAAGCAGCAATCTTAGCAGATATTACCAGCAAGTTTGCTTCCGTGGGGCGAGTTATGTCTCCCAGCAACCGTAAGCAGGCGCTGATTCCCGAAGGTGCAACCAGCCTCCCCAATCCGACAGGGACAGCTCCAGGGATTATTTGGCAACCCCAACCAGACATCACCATCATGACCTTTCCTGGCGTTCCGAGGGAAATGTATCGGATGTGGCAAGATACTGCCGTCCCTTTCTTGAAA
Source organism: Cyanobacteriota bacterium (assembly GCA_041165225.1). GTDB lineage: Bacteria > Cyanobacteriota > Cyanobacteriia > Cyanobacteriales > Xenococcaceae > Waterburya. Next base: position 5,888 of record JBEANW010000035.1, read on the forward strand.
AGCCAAGGTTGGGGGAAGGAGACGATTTATAGTGAAATGATGCGCTTTCGAGGAATCGGTGAATCCGCTCTAGCAGAAAAAGTAGCTCACCTGTTGGATGCCCAGAATCCGACTGTCGCACCTTATGCAGGTCAAGGGGAAGTACGTCTACGGGTAGCTGCTAAAGCCAGTTCTCCAGCAGCAGCAGCAGCCATGATTAAACCTATCGCCGAAGAAATTAAGCAAATTGCAGGGTTAGACTATTTTGGCAGTGACGAAGATACTCTTGCTGCCGTAGTGGGTAAATTATTAACTAATGCCCAGCAAACCCTCAGCGTTGCAGAATCTTGTACTGGGGGAGGTTTAGGGGCAATGTTAACCGAAACCCCTGGTAGCTCCAGCTATTTTTTGGGAGGGGTGATTGCCTATAGCAACCAAGTTAAGTCAGCTTTGTTGCAGGTAAACAGTCAAGATTTAGTGGAATATGGAGCGGTGAGCGATACTGTGGCGCAACAGATGGCGCTAGGAATAAAACAGAGCTTACAAACGGACTGGGGAATCAGTATTACTGGCATCGCAGGGCCATCAGGGGATACGACCGACAAACCTGTAGGGCTGGTATATGTCGGTATAGCTACCCCTGAAGATAAAAGCTTTAGCTATGAGTATCATTTTGGTCAACAAAGAGGCCGAGAGTTAGTCCGCTATCTAAGTTCTTGCGCTGCTCTGGATTTGCTACGACGCGCACTGCACGAACGTAGTTAGTTAGATGCTTTAAATAAATGCAGCTAGTTTGTTTTTTATAAGTTCAAATCTAGTCTGGCTCGACCATGAAGCCAATCATAAATGCGGTCTAGCTCTTCCAAAGTGATCAGACCATATTGCCACAGGATCATGGGAATCGGGGCAGGATGATCCGCTACAGACCGTTGAACAATTTCAATCGAGTCATTGGACAGGGCTAATTCTTCTTTGAGAAACTTGATAAAAGTTGCATAAATAGCTGGTTTCATAATGGTTTACCTGGTTGTTAAACTTTCAAATTTTAGGTCATATGTAATTTTATTGACTAAAAACTGCAATTCTGGCTCTTACTTCTCGATAGACGAACCTTGCCATTATTGAATGTTCCTTAAGTCCCGTCTGTGTTTTTAATCACCAAAAGATTGTGTTGAATCTTGAGACACCAATCTTTTGCTTTAAACTCAATCAAATACGACTGTATTGCGCTTTTAAAGCGAGAATAGGGACGATTAAAAATCTTGAGTCTTAATCATGACACAGATATCTTAATACGTAAAAACACTTAATTAAACTACTTACTGAGCAAAGATCAGATTTACTGTTGACTACAGCGGGCTTTGCGCTCTTGCTGCCGATCAAACAGCATAATTATTACCAAAATCTATATAAAGTCTTTATATTCTTGATATAAATTAAAACATTGTTCGGAGTTCGGAGTTCGCCCTGCGGGTTCGACAGTTTGCTCAACGGGGGGAACCCCCGCAACGCAACTGTCTCAGAATTCGGAGTTTGATACAGAGATATCAGACAGATTGGTTTGGTGTGAGATAATTCTGATTAAGAATAAAACCGAGTTTTTTAAAAGAGATTAACTAAAAATGTTTAACTTTACGGGAACAAGACCCAGCAATTTAGGAGTGAAAGACGGTAAGCTAGCCACTTGTCCTGGAACTCCCAACTGTGTAAGTAGTCAGAGTGATGATGCTCAGTCAAAAATTGATGCTTTGCCTGGTGTTGCGATCGCTGAAATTAAAAAAGTGGTAAGTGCTATGACAGGAACTACCATCGTTGAGGAAAAGGACAACTATCTCTATGCCGAATTTAAGAGTCAGTTAATGGGCTATGTGGATGATGTCGAATTTTATCTCGACTCCAACACTAATACGGTTCAAGTACGTTCTGCTTCTCGTTTAGGTAAATCTGATTTGGGAGTCAACCGTAAGCGAGTTGAAGAAATTAGAAGCAAGTTAGCATAAGTCTCCTAGATATTAGACAATAAGCAAATAAGAAGAATTATTAGGGTTGGGTTGACTTGACTTAACCCTTTTTTGCTGATAAAAATCACGATCCATTGGTTGCCTTATGCCCACTACCGCCTCTAGCAATAAATCTCCTGGTGCTGCTCAAATCACCGCCAAAATCAATTCAGGAGAGAGTTTAGCTCATGCTGACTTTAGTAATCAAGATCTCTATGCGATCGCTCTTAATAAAGCTAATTTAGAGCAGGTGAATTTTTCTGGCAGTGTCTTGACGAATGCTGATCTGCAAGGAGCTAATTTAACTGGGGCGAATCTGCAAAATGCCGACTTAAGGGGCGCAGATTTAACTGAGGCGAATTTATCAGGGGCGAATTTAACTGGAGCCTATTTAAGTCGTGCTGATCTCCGACGAGCCGATTTATCGGGAGCGAATTTAACCGATGCTCAATTTCAAGTAACCATTTACGATCTGGAAACTAAATTCCCTGAAGGATTTGACTATCAAAGTTCAGGGGCAGTGGGGCCAGGGGCAAAATTGAACGGGGCTTTTTTAAATACTGCTAATCTGCGGGGCGTAGATTTAACGGGAGCCAAGCTGATTGGCGCTTATCTAAGTGGAGCAGATTTTACAGGAGCAATTCTGGACGATGTTTCTTTTAGTGGGGCAATTTTGCAAAAAGCGATCATGACAGGAGCAAGTTTACGTAACGCTCGCTTGGGAAATACTGAACTCAAAGGAGTAGATTTCAGGGCAGCAGATTTGACGGGAGCAAACCTGGATAATGTCCAGAATATCGCGGGGGCAGATTTTAGTTTTGTTAAAGGCTTAAGCGAAGCAGCACGCTCGACTATCTTAGGGTTTCCTGCCCCAGATCTAACCACCTGGAATGCCTATACCCGCTGCAATACTATAGATAGTTTGGCAAAACAGGGATAATATATTTGAATCACAAACCCTTTTCCCTTTCCCCTTTCCCCTTTCCCCTTTTCCCTTTTCCCTTCTTGAATATGACTATCAAAGTATACGGCATACCCAATTGTGGAACTTGTAAAAAAGCGATCGCCTGGCTACAGGACAACAACATTCCCCACGAATTTATCAATACTAAAGATCATCCTCCCGATCAAAAAATGATTACTAGTTGGGTGAAAGCATTAGGCAGCAAAGCGATGCGGAATACTTCAGGGCAATCCTATCGTGCTTTAGGAGAGGCACGAAACACCTTTAGTGATCAACAATGGATCGATGCTTTTGCTCAAGATGCAATGCTTCTTAAACGACCATTATTCGTCAAAGATAAGCAAGCAGTCTTAGTCGGCTTTAAAGCCTCTCCAGCGGAACTAACCGTAAAATTAGCTATCTCAAAGTAAGCAAATATTTGAGGTGAATTAGCTGGTTTTTAGCTATAAGTTATGACTTTCCGAACTCCGAACTCCGAATTCCGAACTCCGAACTCCGAACTCCGAACTCATATGATTGAAGCGGTAATTTTTGACTTGGATGGCTTATTAATAGATTCGGAACCACTGTGGCAAGAAGCAGAAATACTGATATTCAAGCAAGTTAATCTATTGCTGACTCCAGAACTGTGTCGGCGAACTCAAGGCTTAAGAATCGATCAAGTGGTGGACTATTGGTATCAGCAATATCCCTGGACTAATTTAAGTAAACTGGAAGTTGCGGAGTTAATTGTGAGCCAGGTAATCGAATTAATTCACCTTAAGGGAGAACCTCTTCCAGGGGTTGCACAGGGAATATCTTTTGTCCAAAGCCAGGATGTTAAAATCGCCCTAGCTTCTTCTTCAGCCCTGAAAATTATCCAAGCAGCCTTACAAAAGCTCAATTTAACCGAGGTATTTGTGGAGGTTTATTCAGCCGAATCAGAGGTTTGGGGCAAACCCCACCCAGGAGTCTATTTAACTACCGCCCAGAAATTACATGTCCCCCCTCAATCTTGTCTGGCGCTAGAAGACTCTTTAAACGGCGTATTAGCGGCTAAAGCTGCCCAAATGAATTGTATCGCTATCCCTGAAGTCATACAGCAGCAAAATCCTAAATTTGCGATCGCCGATCGAATCCTGAAATCTCTAACAGAATTAAATAAGTCCGTCTGGAATAGTCTGTGTTAACTCACCTGAGTTTTTAATTCCTGCAATACTTTTTCTGCATGCGCTTTGACTCGAACCTTGTCCCAAACTTGAACAATTTGGCGATCGGGAGAAATCAAAAAAGTAGAACGCACGACTCCCATATATTCTTTGCCCATAAATTTTTTTAAGCGCCAAGCACCATAAACTTCGATCACTTCATGGTCAGGATCGCTCAATAGCTTTAAGGATAAATTGCGCTTGTCAATGAACTTACAGTGGGACGCTTCCGAGTCTGGACTTACGCCAATTACCACTGCTCCTAGTGCCTTAAACTCTTGGGCATAAGCCGTAAAATCTTGGGCTTCGGTGGTGCAACCAGGAGTATTATCCTTGGGATAAAAATATAGTACGAGCCAGGAATCTTGATCATCCTTCAGACTCACCATCGTACCATTTTGATCTTTCGCGGAGAAATCTGGCGCATCCTGCCCAACTTGAGGAATATCTGTCATTTTAATAATTGATAATTAGAGGATTGAAGCATTCAATTTTCCCATAAACAAAGCTACTTCGCAGCTAGTTAATTAAAAGGCTTAAAGCTTTGAGCTTTTGCTCATGGCGATCGCCTGAAGTAATTATAGATTTATACAGGGTCTATCTCGCATATAGAAGCTAAAAAAAATGCAAAAATAAAGTTAATCCGAAAACTGCATTTATCCAAACTACTATGGCAGATCTCCCCCACCTAAGCGGTAGCGAAATCCGCGACAAGTTCTTAAAGTTCTACGAAACAAGAGCGCACCAAATCTTACCTAGCGCCTCTTTAATTCCTGAAGACCCCACAGTAATGCTAACCATTGCAGGGATGTTACCCTTTAAGCCGATATTCTTGGGACAGCGTAGAGCGTCCACACCCCGCGCCACAACTTCCCAAAAATGTATCCGTACCAATGATATTGAAAACGTGGGACGTACCGCCAGACATCATACCTTTTTTGAGATGTTGGGTAACTTTAGTTTTGGAGATTATTTTAAAGAACAGGCGATCGCCTGGGCATGGGAACTTTCCACACAGGTTTATGGTATTCCAGCAGAACGCATTGTCCCTAGTGTTTATCACGATGATGATGAAGCCTTTGCTATTTGGCGCGATCAAATAGGTATCCCTGAGCATCGTATTCAGCGTATGGGAGAAGACAACTTTTGGCAATCAGGGATAACTGGGCCCTGTGGCACTAGTTCAGAATTATTCTATGATTTTCATCCCGAACTGGGGGACGAGCAGATTGATTTGGAAGACGACGGCAGATTTATCGAGTTCTATAACTTGGTATTTATGCAATACAACAAAGATGTCGCAGGTAATCTCACTCCTCTCGAAAACAAGAATATCGATACAGGTTTGGGTTTGGAACGGATGGCGCAAATCCTCCAACAAGTACCCAGTAACTATGAAACGGATTTAATTCTACCGATTATTACAACTGCTAGTTCAATTGCGGGAATAGAATACCGCCAAGCAGATGACCAGACTAAAATATCTCTCAAGGTAATTGGCGACCATGTTCGGGCGGTGGTGCATATGATTGCCGATGGCATCACAGCTTCTAATACCGATCGCGGTTATATTCTCCGTCGCCTGATCCGTCGGGTAATTCGCCACGGGAGATTGATTGGTATTGAGGGGAATTTTATTAACCAGGTGGCCGAAACGGCGATCGCTCTTTCTGAGTCAGCCTATCCCAATGTTCGAGAACGGGCAGATTTTATTACAAGTCACTTACAGCGAGAAGAATCACAATTCCTCAAAACCCTGGAACGAGGAGAGAAGTTATTAACAGAGATTCTTACCAAAACTGTGAACCGATCAGCAAGTCAGATCTCTGGCAAAGATGCCTTTGAACTTTATGACACTTATGGCTTTCCCTTAGAATTAACCCAAGAAATTGCTGAAGAACAAGGACTCACAGTTGATCTTGAAGGCTTTGAGCGA
>JBEANW010000036.1:0-2854 GCA_041165225.1 Cyanobacteriota bacterium
GGCTTTTGAGTGGGAAGCTTCCCACGGTCAGCTTTTGAGTAAGAATACTCTTACTCAAAACGTGACCGACTCAAAACGCGCCTTGGCTTTCCCCCATGAGCGACTGCATCAAGAAGGGAAACAGTCAAGCAGATAGTTAATTTTGTTTAGGCACATACAATCAAGCCAAAACTTTAGCGGAGGCAGGGAAAAGTTAATGATTCGTGAAACTTTAGGTGATTTTAATAGTATTATCTGCTTTAGGGCTTTAATTACTGGGATGGAAGACTCTTTAGGAGAAAGAGCTACAGCGATCGCTTTGATCGCTGCGGGGAGAGCTAGAGGTAAAAAACTTGCCCATGAGCTAGGTTTAGCAGAAAGTAACTTATCCTTGGAAGCTTTAGGAATTAAGCTCAATAGCATTTTGGGTATAGAGGGAACTCGTCTTTGCCTCATTGATAAAATTGAACAGGTTGGGGATGTAATTAAAGTCTATACCCGCGAGACAGTATGCGCCTCTGGGGAACCCCAAGGCTCTAAACGTCAATGCACCTATACTTTGGGGGCAGTCTGGGGAGCAGTCGAACAATCTCAGAAAAAACGCCTACGAGGGAAACACACTGAATCCGTCTTAAGGGGAGGAAGCCATGACGTGTTTGAATTTGTCGAAATTCCCAGTGCTGTATAGTCATAAAGGCTTCGCTCTAGCTCTAAGCTTTAAGAGTTTCCTGTCAACCAGACAAATGTGACGTATGTCACTCCTCAACCTGATAGCCAAATTCTGCCAAGCGCATTCTTGACTGTCGCCATTTGGGTTCAACTTTAACAAATAATTCTAAGTGAACCTTTCCAGCAATTAGTTTTTGAATCTGCTGACGAGCTTCTGTGCCAATAGTTTTGAGCATAGCACCCTGCTTACCAATCAAAATTCCTTTCTGGGAACTACGTTCAATATTAATTGCTGCATTCACCTTGGTTACTTTAGGTGTCTCAACAATTTTCTCGATAGTGATCGCTACCGAGTGGGGGATTTCTTGGCGGGTATGGAGCAAGATTTGTTCTCGGATTAATTCGGCAATGATAAAGCGTTCTGGCTGATCTGTTACGAGGTCTGGAGGATAGTAATAAGGGCCAGTTTCTAATCGATTAATTAAAGCCTGTTGTAAGTCTGGAGTACCTACCCCTGTGGTGGCAGAAAACTTGACGGTAGACCAATCAGTATCGGCGATTAAATCGGCGTAGGTATCATCAATAAACTGACAGTTACTTGGCTGGAGGTCAACTTTATTTAAACCCAACACCACAGGAGTATCAATCCGTTTGAGAATATCAAAAATAAAGCGATCGCCTGTTCCCGCTTCACTCGCAGCATCAACCACAAACAAGACTAGATCTACTGACTTGATCGCCATTTTGGCATTCTGTACTAGTACCTTGCCTAATTCATGGTGGGGTTTATGAATTCCAGGGGTATCAACAAAAATAATTTGCGCGGCGGGGGTGGTTAGGATTCCCCGTAGACGGTTGCGGGTAGTTTGGGCGACGGGGGAAGTAATGGCAATTTTCTGTCCAATTAAATGATTCATCAAGGTGGACTTGCCCACATTTGGTCTACCGACGATGGCGATAAAACCCGATTTAAAATCTGGGGGGGCAATGGGAATTGTCGTCTGGAGACTATCTAGGCTATCTATATTTGTTTCTGGGGAATCCATGAAGAGTTAAAAGATAAAGGGGAAAGCGAAGCAGCGCGGTCTTGGCGGTTTCCGTCGAGAGCGACTGCTTCAAGAAAGGGGAAAAGAGGAGTTAGCAATCAAGAATGTCCATTATGTATTCTCCTTGATTAACCGACTGGTTAGTAGAAATATCAAAGACGATCCCTGATGTTTCGGCATGAACGCTAATAATTTCTGGTTTTGCTCCTTGTTTATTAAAACTAAGAAGCTGATAAATTTGCTCTCCAGATTTGACTCTAGTTGCCAAGGGTAATCTAGACTGTACCATTCCTCCCGTCGGAGCGTAGTAACTATTTATTTGATGTTTTGATACTACGGTAGTTTCGATTGTGCTAATGACTCCAGGCAACATTTGTTTATAGGTGAGGTAGTTTTTAATGCCCGCAAATCCTTTGGCAACAGAATCGGGATTCATGACCATTCCTCCCCCCAATTCTAGAGTCCAGGCTTCAATATCAAACTGGATTTTTTGACCTAAATTAGCCAACTCTTGTTCTAAGGCTAGCCAAGGCTTGAGAAATGCCTCATCAAAAGCATCACCGTCATACTGATCCATCAACACCCCATATTCGAGCAGTAGATACTTAATGCTCTCAATTCTTTCGCGAAAACCAAAAGTATAGTCGATCGCCTGATTGCTGGAACTATGTATATCAATCACATAATCGGCATCTAGGGATAAAGACTGTAGCTGATAGCGATATTGTCGGCTTACGGGAACACTACGGGGCAAACTAATGCGTTCTAATTCTGCTGCCCAGGCATGGGTGATTTTCGCCAGATAATTACGACGAATCTCGGCGACAGGTTGATCAAGGTGAGACTGAGCAAATTCAGTTAAATCGACTGGGGCATAATCCCAGAAAATACGATTCCAATTTTTGCCATCATAGCTATTAAATCGACCTGTAGAGAAAAAATGCGATCGCTGATTAATCCCCAAGGGATTACAGACAGGCACTAGCCAAATTTCCCCCCTAAGCTGCCCAGGATCTAAAGCCAATAAATATTCTATTAGCTGGTGAATGACCCCATTGCCGACAATCTCTGCCCCGTGGAGGTTTGCCTGAATATAAGCCTTTTTGCCTGGAAGATCGCCCCTAAACTGATAAATCTGTAAGGATAAGATATCCCCAGAA
>JBEANW010000037.1:0-5827 GCA_041165225.1 Cyanobacteriota bacterium
CTTTTGAGTAAGAGTACTCTTACCAGGTCAGCTTTTTTGTATGAAGCTTCATATTTGCGAAGCTTATCCTTTAGGACAAAAAACGTGACCGTCAAAACGCGCCTTGGGAACCCCCGCAACGGAAGCGAAGCTAATCCTTTAGGACAACTTCGCGCTTTTCCCTTTTCCCTTATGCGAAGCGGTACCCTTTAGGGTTTCCCGATCTTCACAAATCAGTGAGTGCCTAACATCAGTTAGTTATTTAGTTACTAGTTTGCTGGTACAAATCGATAATTGTGCTGATAACTTCGTCAATGCTCAAATTATCGGTAATTAACTCGATCGCCTCATCGGCTTTTTTCAAAGGTGCGATGGCGCGATTGCTGTCTTGTTCATCTCTGCGTTGAATATCTTGTTCTAGCTGTTGGAGATCAAGATCATTAATCCCTTGGGCTTGTAAATCTGGTAAACGTCTTCTGGCTCTTTCTGCTGCGGTGGCGGTTAAAAAGATTTTTAATTCGGCATCAGGAAAAACATTCGTGCCAATATCTCGCCCCTCGGCAATTAATCCCCCTTGTTCTCCCCACTGTTGCTGCATGGCAACTAATTTCTCTCTAACCGCAGCTTGAGCAGCGATCGCCGATACTTTTGCCGTAACTTCTGGGGTACGTATAACTTGGGTTACGTCTTGTCCGTTAATCTGAACAATGGTGGGCAAATCGACGCTGTTGGGGGAAATTAACTTGAGGTCTAAATTTTGGAGTAAATCAGCGATCGCCTGATGGTCATCAACGGCTATTCCCGATGATTGAACTAGCCAAGTAACAGCACGATACATCGCTCCTGTATCCAGGTAGAGCAAGCCTAGCTGATGAGCTAAAGAACGAGTAACGGTGGATTTTCCTGCTCCTGCGGGGCCATCGATCGCAATAATGGGCTGACGTTTCTGCAACACGATATTATCAATTAAACGAGTAGAACCAAGATAAACGGCGATCGCTAGTAATCCAGTTTGTTGAATCTGTTCCAGAGATTGCAGACTTAAAGGATCAACTAGCTCAACATATTGAATTTTAAGCTCTTTTGTGGCTGCTAATTCCTGTTTGACTAAGTTAGTTAAAGTGGGAGGATTAATCTCTCCCTTAGTAAAGGCTAGCTTTGCTTGTTGTAAGCTACGGTAAATCTTAGATGCCTGTTCTGTTTCCAACTCGGTGAGATATTGATTGCGAGAGCTTAATGCTAGCCCCGATACTCCCCGCACAATGGGACAAGATACAATTTCCCCAGGGATATTTAAGTCTTGAGCTAGGCGACGGATAATAGCTAGCTGTTGGGCATCTTTTTGTCCAAAATAAGCTCGATTCGGCTGAACAAGGTTCAACAGCTTAGTCACAATCGTGGCAACTCCCGTAAAGTGACCAGGGCGATACTTGCCACACAACACCCCTGTCATACTTTGTGGAGGAATTACCGTAGTTGTATCATTTAAAGCGCCTGTATCTCCCTTACTGCCGATTTCTTCTGGTGTAGGGGCAAAAACCACATCTACTCCCCTAGACTCACAGAGTTCTAGATCCTGCTCTAGCGGTCGAGGATAGTTGCCCAAATCTTCTGTGGGGGCAAACTGCAAAGGATTAACAAAAATGCTCACCACGACTAAACTGTTCTCGGCGATCGCTCGTTCGATTAAACTTAAATGTCCCTGATGTAATGCTCCCATCGTCGGTACTAAACCGATAGTGCCTTGGCTTGTCTGGCGAACAGCCTCTAGATGGGAGCGTAGTTCAGAAATCGTCCGTAGCAAAAGCACCATAATTGTTCAAATTGTTCAGTCAGCAGTGAGCAATTATCCATTATCAGCGATTTGGCGAATCTGTTGCAGAAGTTTTTTCAATCTTCCACTCCTGGCTTTTGACTTTTGCTACTGTCCTAAAATAGTCAGTCTAACTGGTGCGACTCCTGCGCCGAGCATGTTGAGAGAACGAGCAGCCGCAGCGGATAAATCGATGATGCGATCTTTAATAAAAGGGCCTCGGTCATTTATTCTCACGATTACCGATAGGCCATTTTTCAAGTTGGTTACCTTAACTCTAGTTCCAAATTCTAGGTGGGGATGGGCAGCAGTCAACTCCTGCTGATTGTAGGTTTCACCATTAGCAGTTGGGCGACCGTCAAAACCAGGGCCGTACCAAGATGCTTTCCCATCAATCGAATTGGCGATCAAAGTTTGCTTAGGTGATGGAATTGTCAGTTTAGATTTAGCTAACTTAGCCTCATTTTGGAGGCTAACTTTTTGAGCAGTTTTAGCATGAAAGCTTTTGACTATAGATAAATGCGGACTAATTACTTGTTTTTTAGCAGTATTTAAAGCCGACACTTTTACTGGTAATCGTTTCTTTTTACCTTTGATTTCTGCGGTAGCAATGGAAGTATTTAATACCAGGTTAACAATAGATAAGAAAGCAGTAAGGGCAACTAATTTGCTGTATTTTGAATTTTTAAGAATCATGATTTTAGAAAGTTAATTAATCGATTAGAGTAATTTAAAAATCGATTTGTTTAATGATATAAATCATGGTTATTTTAAATATAAATAAGGTAAAAATTGGGAAATGAGTTTGGAATTCGGAGTTCGGAATTCGGAGTTCGGAGTTCCCTTTCCCTTACTTACATGGGTTTAGTTAGGGAATTAATTTGTTGGTCAAAGCTACTGCACCACTAATAATTTTTGCTAAGGCGGAAGGTGCTTCTAGGGGGAGATTATGTCCTCCAGATACCACGACCTTAATCGCATTAGGCATCGCTTCTTGTTGTTTATTGAGGTCTTCAAGGCGATTGAAGTTGCTCTTGTCGCCATAGACCAACGTTATCGGTACTTTGATTTTCTCTAGTAGTTTCAGATAGTGCGATCGCCCGATCCCGTTTAAGCTAATTCCTGTTCTAGTCCGTAGTAAAGGTTCCCAGCGCCATCTCACCCCACCTTCCCAAGGTTCGGTAATTCTTTCGGCTAACAACATGGCTAAAGCAGGGGAAATGGCAGGGGTGGCTTTGCGTAAACGTTCCGCAGCGGTTTTGATATCGGGGAAGACTGGATGTTCTGGCGGTGATGCCATCGAATTTAACTGATTAGCTAAGGCAGTTGTCGGATCGTCGTTTTCGTCAGCGGTAGGCAAAATAGTTTCTACGAGGACGATATTTCTAATGGTTTGGGGACGAATTGTGGCGAAGATCGCTCCTAAGACGGAACCGAGGGAATGACCCACTAAGATAAAGGCTTTCCCTGCTAATATCTCGACGATCGCATCTATGTCTCCTAAAAAGTCGATTAGATTATAGGAACCGCCTTTGCCGACGCGATCGCTTCTACCATGTCCCCGCAAATCGGGGGCAATTACCCGATAACCTTTTTGGGCTAAACGAATTGCCACTTCCGACCAAGCTGCCCCCTGTTCTAAAATACCGTGCAAGCACAAGACTAAGGGCCCTTCTTCTGGCCCCCAGGTACAGAGACAGATTTTCAAGCCTCGAATGGTAATTAGGGTTTCTTCCATGAGCAGATCTACTACATCCGTATTCGCTTCTTGGGGTAGTTCATATTTAAGCTGTTGGGCTAGTTGTTGGGTATAGTTACCCAAAATGCCAGGTAACTTAATTGCTTTCCAGGTTTCGGCAAGCTGGGCATCAATGGTTTGATGATTGAGGAAGTTGGGATCGCCTAAAGACATCGCAGTGTTACTTACACCATCGGTCATGCGATCGCCTTGGTAGGGGGTTAAGACCGCAGCATCAAAAGGAACTGCTAAGAACTCACAGATACCTTCTAAGACTGCCTGGGGCTTACTTACTAAGTCTTCGTAATAAACCAAGTGATAGCGGTCGGGGTCGATCTCTTCTGCTAAGTTGAAAATATTCTGGTTACTCTCTCGCCAGATTAATTCTGCTAATTCATAGGGATCGCCTTCCCCCGAACCCACTAACTTATCCATCCGCATTCTGGCGAAAGATTCGATTACGGAATAGGGGTGACGCACCAAATGAATATATTTCGCCCCCTCAAAGATTGCCTCGGCTTTGTCTAACGTCTGGCGGTTGCTAGCATAGGTAGGGGATTTATCAATTAACAGGCGATCGCCTGCTAGCTGCTGTAACTGTTGATAAACTTCTTTAACCGTGGCATTTCTCGCCAGCAATTCATCGACTAATTGTTGACTTTGGGCTGCATCAAGATCTTTTAAGGCCATAAAAGCCCGTTTTAAACCTTCCCCTAGCTGAGAAACTCCTAACTCCTGCTCTCGCTCTCTCATGGTGTCAAAAGGCAACAGGTGTAACTCTGGGGGAGAGGATAAGTCGGGATGTCCCGCTAACATCACGCGGAGTAAAGTTGAGCCTGAACGGGGACTGGAGAGAATAAAGGCTGCGGGAGCTAGTTTTTTCCTGGATAGATTATCCTTGGACTGAGAAGCTGCTGGTTGACTGGCGGCTGGAACTACTTCATGGGCTTGGGCAAATTCTGTGGCGAGATATGCTGCTAGGGTGTTAATTTGAGGGCGCTCATAGAATTCCCTGGGGTAGAGAATCAACTGCAAGTCAGTTTTTAGCTGGTTAATGGCTTCCATCACCATCAGGGAATCCATCCCCAGATCTAGCAGACTGTCCTCAATAGATAATTTAGCGGGTTCAAGCTGAAGAATTTCGGCGATCGCCGTTTGCAAATATTGAGTCAGATATGCGGGGCGCTGTTCCCTGGGAGTGGCTAATAAATCTTGGAAGATTTGCTGATTTACTGGTTCGATTGGGGCAGTAACTAACTGGGAAAAATAATTAGCTTGTTGGAGATAGATCAACTTTTGGCTTAACTCCTGCCAGTCCGCATCCATTACTCCCACTTGAGTTGCCTGACTAGGAAGTAACTGCTTTAAAGCCTCTAATCCAGCCTCAGGCGCTAGTAGATTTAAACCTTTAACCTGGAAACCTTGAGCTACCGCCATCCCGCTATCTGCCCAAGCACCCCAGTTGATACTCAGGGCGGGTAGATTGAGACTCTGACGATAACGAGCGATCGCATCTAACCCCGCATTGGCGACGGTATAATTCCCCTGCCCTGGAGAACCAATTAAAGAAGCGACGGAAGAAAAGAGAACAAAGAAATCTAGTTTCCGATTTTTGGTCGCTTGATGGAGATTCCAAGCCCCGATAACTTTGGGGGCAATTACCTGCTGAAAACTCGACCAAGTTTGATTCTGGAGCAAACCATCCTTGAGTAGTCCCGCAGCGTGAATCACTCCCTGAATGGGGTAGTCAGCGTTAGCAGCATCAAAGATCTGTTGGATGGCTTGGTAGTTAGTAACATCAGCTTGGAATGCCTGAACTGTAACCCCTTCTCGTTCTAAATTGGCGATCGCCCGTTGAGCAACTTCCCCTGGTTGCCTTCTACCGAGGAGAATTAAATGCTTGGCACCTTGTTCTACTAACAGTTGAGCAGCTTTTAAACCTAATGAACCTAAACCGCCAGTAATCAAATAAGAACCTTGAAAACTTAATGGGACAGATTTACTAGAGTCTGGGGGGGATATAGTTTGTAACCGTGGGACATAAAGTTGTTCTTGTCTGAGGACAACCCAATCTTCTTGGTGGGTTTGAGCAATAATTGGCAGTAAACGATCTGCTTCCTGGCTACTGGACTGAAGATCCAGATCGACAATTCCCCCCCAAGCTTCAGGATATTCAATGGCGATCGCTCTTGCCAAACCCCAGAGGCAGCTAGAAGCAATGGCGATAGGGGCTAAATTATCCTCTGGTTTTATGGCTTGATTGCCTCTAGTAACTAGCCAGATCGGAGCAGTTAGGG
>JBEANW010000038.1:0-7770 GCA_041165225.1 Cyanobacteriota bacterium
AATTTCAATGGGAAAATAGATCGCCAGGCTTTACCTGCACCTGAGTCGGTTAAAACTACATCCTGTCTTGCCCCTCGGACGGAGATGGAGCAGCAATTGGTGGAGATTTGGGCGGAGGTACTTCACCTTGAGCCTGCCGCGATCAGCGTTGATGATAACTTTTTTGCCCTCGGTGGACATTCCCTCTTAGCAACTCAGGTCATTTCTCGCATCCGAGATACTTTTGAGGTAGCAATATCTATCAGTAGTTTATTTGAGTTTGCCACTATTGCTGAATTAGCTCCACAAATTGCGATCGCCGAGCCAGACATCACCGTACAACCAATTTTTTCTTTAGCCGAAAGAAGCCAAATTCCTTTATCCCTGGCACAACAAAGGTTGTGGTTTTTGTATCAAATGGAATCACAAAGCTCGGCTTACAATATTCCTCTGGCTTTACAGTTGACAGGAGTAGTTGATGTTGCTGTACTCCAACAGTCAATAGCCGAAATTGTCCGTCGTCATGAAACTTTAAGGACTAATTTTCGGGTGATTGAGGATGCTCCTTACCAGGTAATTGCCCTCGCTGTTACGATTCCCTTGCCCATAATTGATCTGCAAGCATTCTCTGAAGCGGAACGGGAGCAAGAATATCAACGTCTAGCTATTCTGGAAGCAAATCGCTGTTTTAACTTAACAGAGGATGCTTTACTGCGGACAACTCTGGTGCAGTTGAGTTGTGACACGCAAGTGCTGTTAGTGACCATGCATCATATTATCTCTGATGGTTGGTCTTTAGAGGTTTTTACTCAGGAATTAGCCAGTATCTATGCTGCTTTTGTGACGGGACAACCATCTCCTTTAGCAGAATTATCACTCCAGTATGGAGACTTTGCCACTTGGCAGAGACAATGGTCACAAACAGAAGTTTTCGACCCCCAGCTTAATTATTGGCAGCAACAATTAGCTGCGCTACCTGCTTTGCTGGAATTGCCGACCGACCACCCTCGTCCTGCAATCCAAACTTTCTCTGGCAAGGTAGCAAGATTTAGTTTGAGTAGTGAGCTAACCCAGAAATTACAAAGCCTTTCTCAACAGACTGGCACAACTTTGTTTATGACTTTGTTAGCTGCCTTTGCCACTTTATTAGCTCGCTACAGTGGTCATCGAGATCTGGCGATCGCTTCGCCGATCGCCAATCGTAATCGCCATGAACTTGAACCGCTAATTGGTTTTTTTGTTAACACTTTGGTATTGCGTACCAATCTGGAAGACAATCCTCGTTTTGACGAATTATTAGCTCAAGTGAAACAGATGACTTTGGATGCTTATGCTCATCAAGATGTTCCCTTTGATAAATTAGTCGAAATTCTGCAACCAGAACGTAGTCTTAGTCATAACCCTCTGTTTCAGGTAATGTTCATTTTACAAAATGGCAGCGCCACAGCTAAACAGATGTCTGATGTGACTCTCACTCCCTTGGCTGTTGAGCAGGTTACGGCACAATTTGACCTAACTTTATCAATGGAGCAGACTACCGAAGGCTTAACAGGGTTTTGGCAGTACAACAGTGATTTGTTTGAACCTCAGACGATGGAGCGGATGACAGGAAATTTTCAGGTGCTACTGGAAGGTATCGTTAGTTGTCCTGAACAAACTGTTTCTAGCTTACCCTTGCTCACAGCAAAGGAGCGTCATCAATTGTTATTTGAGTGGAATGATACCCACAGAGTCTATGGTCAAGAGCAATGTATTCATCAATTGTTTGAAACTCAGGTAGCTCTAACCCCTGAACAGATTGCCGTGGTGTTTGAAGACCAACAGTTAACTTATCAAGAATTGAATCTCAAGGCGAATCAACTGGCAAGATATCTTCAGCAATTGGGTGTTACCCCTGAGACGTTGGTTGGCATCAGTCTCGATCGCTCTCTGGAGATGTTGATTGCCTTGTTGGCTGTCCTCAAAGCAGGAGGGGCTTATGTTCCTCTCGACCCTCATTATCCTCCTGATCGTCTGGCTTTGATGGTGGAAGATTCTGGCTTATCTATTTTGCTAACTCAAGAGGCAAATGCGAAAGTTATTCCTGATTACTGGGGTCAAACAATTTGTCTAGATACTCAATGGTCTGATATTGCCCTGTATGAGAGAGATAATTTAGATGTCTCCGTACAGCATAATAACTTGGCTTATATCATCTACACTTCAGGTTCTACAGGTAAACCCAAGGGAGTTCAACTGGAACATCGAGGTGTCGTCAACTTCTTGCAATCAATGCAAACTGAGCCTGGGATGAATGATCAAGATATTCTCTTGGCTGTTACTAGTATTTCCTTTGATATTGCTGTATTAGAGTTATTTTTGCCCTTAATTATCGGTGCTAAAGTGATTATTGCTGCTCAACAAGTCACTGCTGATGGGAATCAATTATTAGCCTTGATGTTGCGATCGCAGGCGACCATGATGCAAGCGACTCCTGCTACTTGGAGGATGTTAGCTGCCACTAGATGGAGTGAAATGCCTCCTTTGAAAATGCTTTGTGGCGGAGAACCGCTACCTCATGATCTAGCGCAATTAATGTTACAGAAATGTTCTTCTTTATGGAATGTTTATGGCCCTACCGAAGCTACTGTTTGGGCTACGGTACAGGAAGTTAAACCTGATTTTGACTCAATTCCTATTGGTCATCCTCTGGCTAATACCCAAGTTCGCATCCTGGATACTTATGGGCAGTTGGTACCGATTGGGGTGTCGGGGGAAATTCATCTTGGTGGGGTACAGTTGGCTCGTGGTTATCTCAATCGTCCTGACTTGACCGCTGAAAAGTTTATTTTTAACCCTCTCAATCAGTCTGAGCGCTTGTATAAAACTGGTGACTTGGGACGCTATTTACCAGATGGCAGTGTTGAATGTTTGGGGCGAATTGATAATCAGGTAAAAATTCGTGGTTTTCGGATTGAGTTAGGAGAAATTGAATCTAATCTTGGTTCTCATGCTTTAGTTAGCAGTTGTGTCGTCGTGGCGCGGGAAGATGTCCTAAAGGACGACGCGAAGCTAGTGGTTTACCATACCGCTCCGCATCTTCCTGGGGATAAGCGCTTGGTAGCTTATCTGATCGCTAACAAGAATGTCCCCTCCGTTAAAGAATTACGGCAGTTTTTGGAGCTAAATTTACCTCACTATATGATTCCCAGTCATTTTGTGATTTTGGACAGTTTTCCTTTGACTCCTAACGGCAAAATTGACCGTCGTGCCTTACCCGCACCAGATGAACAACTAAAGTCAACGGCAATTATCCTTCCCCGCAATGAAAGAGAACAGCAGCTAGCTGAGATTTGGCGCTCAGTCTTGAATCTTGAGAGTGTCGGCATTGACGATAACTTTTTTGAATTGGGGGGGCATTCACTGTTGGCTGTTCAGTTGTTTGACAAAATTGAACAAATCTTCGGCACAAGGTTACCTTTAGCTACTCTTTTCCAAGCTCCCACCATTGAAAAATTAGCAGAAATACTGGTTTCACGGGACATGAATTTCTGGAATTCTTTAGTGTTATTGAAGCCAGGAAATTTAAACCTAGCACCGTTATTTTTGGTACATGATGCTGATGGTGAAACCATGCTGTATTCAGGTTTGGCAAATCAGCTTGAGGATGATCGTCCTGTATACGGTATCAAACCCTATGGTCAAGAAGATTGTCCGATTCTGCACACTCGCATTACTGATATGGTCAAGCATTACATTAGCGAAATACGTAAAGTCCAGCCCCAAGGCCCTTACTTAGTGGGAGGCTTATGTTGTGGTGGAGTTTTGGCATTTGAGATTGCTTGTCAACTTCAAGCTCAGGGAGAACAAGTTCCCTTCCTAGGGATTATTGATGCGATCGATGTCAAGGAGCTAAATTTAGACAATTTTGTGATGCAAAATCGCCTGACTAATCTATCAAATATTTTGGGTACTCAATCTGAAGTTAGGGAAAAGCGATCGCTTCGACCCTTGCTTAAAACCTTAATTGATAAACTTAAAAACCTAGTGGTCTATGAAACTAGCACCAGAATCAAGAGAGCAAAGCAAAAATCCCAGTTTATGCTGCTCCGATATTATCTAGACCGTGGGCTGGCACTACCCCAATTTTGTCGCCATATTTCTGTCAGAACTGTTTATGAAACGGCACGAGCAGAATATAATCCATCTACTTTTCAAGGTAAATTGACTCTTTGGCGAGCCACAGAAAATCTGATTATTGATGATCCATCTATTCTGGATCTACCAGCAATCTACGTAACTCAAGATCCTCTCCTGGGTTGGGGTCAACGTTCAACTAGCGGGGTTGAAACATTTGATATACCTGGAGGTCATTCCAGTATGTTACAAATGCCAAATGTGCAGATTATGGCGCACATGATGCAAGGTTGTATCAATTCTGCTGTAGTTGATGAATTAGGTGAATCAGTGGGCGACCGCCAAATAAAGGAGCGAAGCTCCTAGCTATAAGCTTTTGATAAATCCTAGATCCACACAGATCTAAAAAACAACCAAATTTATAATTAAATTTATTCTTATCAGCCATGTACAGTTCAGCCAAGCTGCAAGCCTCCCCGACATTACTCGTTGTCATTGTTAACTATCGAACTCCCCAGCTAACCATTAATTGTTTACATTCTTTGAGTAGTGAAGTCAGATCATTATCTGGAGTGAAGGTTGCGGTGGTTGATAATGCCTCTGGAGACGATTCTCTGGAGCAAATTAGTAAAGCTATTAACACAGAAGGTTGGTCGGAATGGGTATCTCTAATTGCTTCGTCCCACAATGGTGGTTATGCTTTTGGCAATAATCTGGCTATTCGTCCCGCCCTAGGATCTGCTAGTCCACCAACATATTTTTATCTCCTTAACCCTGATACCGAAGTCCGTCCTGATGCGCTTAAAGCTCTCGTAGATTTTATGGAGCAGCATGGAGAAGTGGGCATTGCAGGGAGTAGCTTGGAAGTTGAGGCAGGCAAAGTGTGGCCGATCGCTTTTCGTTTTCCTAACATCTTTAGCGAACTAGATGCGGGTTTGCACTTGGGTATAGTTTCTAAATTGTTAGCTAATTGGCGGGTTTCACGAACTATGAGTAACCAAGTATGTCAAGTGGATTGGCTGCCAGGAGCGAGTATGATAATTCGCCGTCAAGTGTTTGAGTCTGTAGGCTTAATGGATGAGGAGTATTTTCTTTACTATGAAGAAACTGACTATTGCTTGCAGGCAAGAAAAGCAGGTTGGTCTTGTTGGTATGTTCCTCAAAGTCGAGTTATGCACATTGCTGGGCAAAGTACAGGAGTCACAGAAAATACGTCTAACAATAAACGGTTGCCAAAATATTTGTTTGAATCGAGACAAAGATATTTTGTCAAAAATCATGGTTGGTTATATACAGCCCTAGCGGATACTGTTTGGATTTTGAGTTTTAGTTTCTGGAGAATTAGACGCTTGATTCAGCGGAAACCAGATTTAGATCCACAGAACTATCTCTGGGATTTTATTAGTCATAGTGTTCTGTTTAAACCAGTGGGGCAATTACGTAAAGGGCTTCGCCCTAGTTATTAGCTTTTAGCTCTTAGCTCTTAACTTTTTTTGGTAAAACAACAACAACAGTGGGCAATGCCCACGCTACTCAAATACGCGATCGCCAATTTTGTAGGGTGCGTTACACTCCGTTAACGCACCGAAATCGGAAAGGACTGAATAATTTTTTATATTTTTAATCTGTTTATTTGAAAATTTATGAGACGGCTCAAAATCAAAAATTTATTAATCCTCAATCTTCTTTTTTTCACTGTACCGAGTATTCTACTTTTAGCCGTTGGTGGCTGTAGCGCTAAAGCAAAAACTCCAGATATCAAGACAAATACTAATCAGACTAATCTTGTAGCAGAGCAGGTAGTCAAACAGGACTTGAGTAAAAAGGGTACAGTAAAATCAGTTAAAGACTCTGGGACTGGCAAATTTCCGATGGGCATCAACCTTGCTAGTGATGTTAGTTGGTCAACCAGTAAAATGTGGATCAACGTAGCCAAAAGCGCTAGGGATTGGGGTTATGTTGATAAACCTTATCAGCCAAATCTAGAACTCAAATTGTCTCCTCAAGGATATCCTTTAGCTGATGCTGGACTTTGGTTTGAGGGATATGAATATGACCCTGGAGTGTGGCAGTTTTCTTATCAGGGAAGTGGCGAGATTGACTTTGCTGCGGGAGGGAAATTACTCGCTGTCCAGAAAGGAGCTAATGGGACAGTCACGGGAACTTTCCAGCGGTCTAATAAAAAACGTCCAGATGGTTTATTGATTCCAGTTCATTTAATGTTGCGGAAGATAGATCCTAATCATCCACCATCTAATTTAAAGATTGTTGCTCCAGAGTACGATTTGAATTCTTCAGCGGTTTATACCCAGGAATTTTTAGACTTTATCAAGCCGTTTAAAATTCTGCGGTACATGGATTTGACCCAAACCAATCAGAGTAAGATTAAAACTTGGAGCGATCGCCTTAAGCCCAATGCCCCAGGTAAAGGTGTTGCCTATGAAGATCTGATTGAACTGTCTAATATTACCCACAAAGAAGCCTGGCTCACCATTCCCCACCTGGCTGATGATGACTATATACGCCAAACAGCAAGACTATTTGCTCAGAAATATGATCCTAGTCTTGATCTGTATTTGGAGAACAGCAACGAATTATGGAACAATCAATTTTCCCAAAGCCGTGACTTACGGGAATCTATGATGGCTAAACTAATCAAAGAGGAAGGTTTAACCCCAGAAGCAGCCAAGATCAAAGTTGGTCAAGAGTCATTGCCCCAAAAAGCAGTTGTTGATCGGCTTTGTCATATTTCTGCTATTTTTCGTCAAGAATTTGGCACTAGAGCAGGGCAAATTAAACCAGTTCTTGCAGGACAAGCCGCTAATAGTCGCCACCTTAGAAAAGGTCTAGAACACCTGGTTGCTACAGGACAACAAGAATCTTGTCACCTTGAGGCGATCGCGATCGCTCCTTACCTGAATACTCAATCTGGCCCTGATTTTAATCCTGCTTCCGTAGATGAAGTATTTACGGAGCTAAATAAACTTTATCAGGAGAAAGTTAAGCCAGCCATTGTCGAACACGCACAATTAGCCCAGCAATATAATCTCAAACTTTATGCCTATGAAGGAGGACAGCACCTTAATGGAGAAAATGCCTTGGAGATTAAGACCGCTGCCCAAAATGATCCTCGGATGGGAAAACTATTAAAAGACTATTTTTGCTTTTGGCAAAATTCTGGGGGTGAAGATTTTGTCTTCTTCTCTAGTATTGACGGTAATTCAAAATATGGTCACTGGGGGCTGAAAACCAGTGTTAATGAAGGGGAAACGGTTAAACACAAGGTAGTTATCGATGCGATCGAGCAAGGATCTTGCGCCCAATAAATTATTGAACCATTACCCCTTTACTCCATTAAAAACCATATTTTGAGTCAATTGTTTGTTTGTTTCCGATGATCCTCACAACTTCTTCAATTTTTAAAACTATATTTGAGTCAGTTGAATTAGAAAAGATGTATTTCTGCTTTTGGAATCGAAACATACATACATCCTTGCTATTGTATTTAACAAAAAAAACTTGGTTTAAAATCATGAAAGCTTCAACCATTTGCCCCTGCTGCTCTACAACACTTTTACATCATTTCGGCAATCATCGGGAATATTGGTTTTGTCGTCACTGCTGGTCAGAAATGCCAGATCTGGGAATTGCCCAACACCAGGGTCATCAGAAATT
>JBEANW010000039.1:0-6090 GCA_041165225.1 Cyanobacteriota bacterium
TTCGGTTAGCCGTTCGATTTTAACGATCTCGATGTTATTATTCAGTACTGTGGATAATATTCCTTCAGCAGCAAGGCGAAGATCTTCAAATGCTTCCTGCTTCTGTGTGTTTTGGGGGTTCATAATTAAATATAATCCTGCAAAGCTTTCACTTCTAGAGGCTCAGATTGGAGAGAACGAATTGCCGCGACGGTGGCTTTTGCTCCTGAGATAGTGGTAATAATCGGGAGTCGATGGTCTAATGCCATCCTTCTAATTAGTTGAGCATCGGTTTGGGACTCTTCCCCTGTAGGAGTGTTGATAATTAGCTGAATCTGACCATTCTTGATGGAATCAATCACGTGGGGACGGCCTTCGTGGAGTTTGAGAACTAGCTCTACACCTTTGATGCCATTATTTTCTAATGATTTTTGGGTTCCCGAAGTGGCAACAATCTTAAACCCCAGGTCAATAAAATCTTGTACCACAGGCACGATCGCAATTTTATCTCGTTCATTCACAGAGACAAATACGGTTCCTGTTAAGGCTAGATCTACTCCTGCACCAATTTCAGCTTTGGCAAAGGCTTTCCCAAAATCGCTATCAATTCCCATCACTTCTCCTGTGGAACGCATTTCAGGGCCTAAGAGGGTGTCGGTACTAGGAAATTTATTAAAGGGCAACACGGCTTCTTTCACGGCGATATGCTGGGGAATGATTTCCTTCGTTACCCCCAAAGATTCTAAACTTTTGCCAGACATGACTAAAGAGGCAATTTTAGCCAGGGGAACTCCCGTTGCTTTGGAGACAAAGGGGACTGTGCGAGAGGCGCGGGGGTTGGCTTCAATGATAAATACCTGCTCTCCCTGCACTGCATACTGAATGTTCATTAGCCCCACTACTTTTAAGGCTTGGGCGAGTTTTTCTGTCCAGTCGCGGATCACGGCGATCGCCGATTCTGGTAAAGAGTTATAGGGAATAGAACAAGCAGAATCTCCTGAATGAATACCAGCCTGTTCGATATGTTCCATAATGCCCCCAATGACCACCCTGCCACTATGGTCACACAAGGCATCCACATCTACTTCGATCGCATTTTCTAAGAATTTATCAATCAAAATAGGATGGTCTGGCTCTACCTGGACTGCATAGGTCATGTAGTGCTTGAGGTCAGCATCGGAATAGACAATTTGCATTGCTCGACCACCCAAGACATAAGAAGGACGCACTACTACGGGATAGGAAATGCGATTAGCAATCTTGAGGGATTCTTCGTAACTACGAGCTAGACCATTAGGAGGCTGTTTTATCTCTAATTGTCGCAATATTTGCTCAAATCTTTCCCGATCTTCCGCAGCATCAATGGAATCTGGCGATGTCCCCCAGATCTTGGTTTCTGTCCCTGGAGTTTGATCTAGATACTCTTGGAGCGGAATTGCCAGCTTCAAGGGTGTTTGTCCCCCGAACTGAATAATTATCCCTGCGGGGTTTTCGGCTTCGATGATGTTGAGGACATCTTCTTTGGTTAAGGGTTCAAAGTAAAGGCGATCGCTAGTATCATAATCGGTAGAAACGGTTTCAGGATTGGAGTTCACCATAATGGTTTCATATCCCGCAGCAGAAAGGGAGAAGGCAGCATGACAACAGCAGTAGTCAAACTCAATTCCCTGTCCAATACGGTTAGGGCCACCCCCTAAAATCATGACTTTAGTTCTATCAGTTGGAGTAATTTCTGATTCCCCCTCATCGTAGGTCGAGTAGTAGTAGGGGGTAAAGGCTTCAAACTCCGCAGCACAGGTATCTACCAGCTTATAAACAGGTATAATGCCCAGTTCTTTACGATAGGCTCGCACTTCGTCTTCCTGGGTTTTAGTGGCAAAGGCTATTTGATGATCGCTATAACCCTGTTGTTTCACAAAGCGCATCTGTTCGGCAGAGATTTTGTGTAGAGCATGTCCCTTAAGAAACTTTTCGGTTTGGAGTAATTCCTGCATCTTATCGAGAAACCAAGGATCGATCGCCGTTAGTTGATGGATTTCCTCGACGGTCATCCCTAGTTTTAAACCCTGATAGATACTAAAAATCCGTTCGGGGTTGGGAGTACGTAAACCAGAGCGTACCTGGGGAATGGAAGGTAAAATTTCTTGGCGATCGCAACCAAAGCCAGCTCGACCAGTTTCTAAAGAGCGCAGAGCTTTCTGAAAGGATTCATTAAAGGTTCTGCCAATGGCCATCGCTTCTCCCACCGACTTCATTTGAGTGGTTAAGATTGGCTCAGTTCCAGGAAATTTCTCAAAAGCAAAGCGGGGAATTTTGGTAACTACATAGTCAATAGTGGGTTCAAAAGAGGCTGGGGTTTTTTGGGTAATATCGTTATAGATTTCATTCAGGCGATAACCCACCGCTAACTTGGCTGCAAATTTGGCAATGGGGAACCCTGTGGCTTTGGAAGCTAATGCTGAAGAACGAGAGACACGAGGATTCATCTCAATCACGATCACCTCACCATTAAGGGGGTTGATGGCAAACTGAATATTCGACCCTCCAGTTTCTACCCCAATCTCGCGAATAATAGCTAAAGAATAGTCTCGTAACCGCTGGTATTCTTTATCTGTCAAGGTTTGGGCGGGAGCCACGGTAATGGAATCCCCCGTATGTATCCCCATCGGGTCAATGTTTTCGATGGAACAGATAATCACCACGTTATCTGCCAGATCACGCATTACTTCTAGTTCGTACTCCTTCCACCCCAGTAGAGACTTATCCACCAGAATTTGATTCATAGGAGAAGCATCGATCCCTGATGCCGCAATTTGCTCATATTCTTCTTGGTTATAGGCAATCCCGCCACCTGTTCCGCCGAGGGTAAATGCAGGACGAATAATTAGGGGATAACTGCCGATTTCTAGAGCGATCGCTTTGGCTTCCTCTAGATTATTGGCGATGCCAGAGGGACACATGGGTACGCCGATTTTCTCCATCGCCTGTTTAAACAAGAGACGGTCTTCCGCCTTCTCAATGGCGGGCAGTTTTGCCCCAATTAGCTCCACACCATACTTTTCTAACACACCACTTTTTGCTAGAGACACCGCAATATTCAGAGCAGTTTGCCCTCCCATAGTGGGTAACAAAGCATCTGGTCGTTCCTTCTCAATTACTTTGGCTACTATTTCTGGAGTTAAAGGTTCAATATAAGTACGGTTTGCCATTTCTGGGTCGGTCATAATCGAAGCAGGGTTAGAATTAACCAGCACTACTTCATACCCCTCTTCTCGTAGCGCTTTACAGGCTTGGGTTCCCGAGTAGTCAAACTCACAGGCTTGTCCAATGACAATCGGGCCTGAACCAAGAAGGAGAATTTTATGGAGATCTTCACGACGGGGCATAACTCTGCTCTTGCCTAACTTATACTGCTAGCGTTTAATTGTATAGTTTCTCGACCCCACAAAGAGTATTCTTTCTAACCTAATTCTTGTCTCAAGGCGATTTTTTAACTGACGAATTCGATTTCTGGTAGCAACGGATCTTTAACAATAGCGAAGCCAGCATATTTCCACCGCTCTCTGAGTCCTTTTAGTTGCACGGGAGAGACGGTTTCCACTGTCAGGCGATCGCTAAAATCTTGACCGTGAGTATTGATATAGCTCATGGCATCATAGTCTTCTTGGAATACTAGGAGGTAACTGCCTTCGATCCCATTTGGTTCAGGCACGCGAGCTACTAGATATTTACCATCGTGCTTGGAACGAATTAAATAATTAATCTGTAGTAACATAATTGCTCCTTCATCTTTAACTGACGTTACGCGCTCATTGATTTGTGAAGATAGGGAAAAGGTTAAAGGGAAAAGGGGAAAGGGTTCTATTTTTATAGCTGCCTGAAGCTATCTATTTTTCGTTAAGTTCCAGCTACTTTAGGTCTGCTAATTTAATTTTTGGGTCTACTGCCTTGAGTAATAAATCTGCCAGTAGATTACCAATAATTAGCATCGCTGCCCCCATCATGAGACTTGCCATCACCAGATATTTATCTTGAGCCTGGACAGCTTGCAAGGTTAAACGACCTAATCCTGGCCAATTAAAGAAGAATTCGGCAATAAATGAACCTCCGAGCAAACTAGCAAACTCAAAGCCCAGCAATGTCACCAAGGGATTAATTGCGTTCCGTAGGGCATGAACATAGATTACCTTATTTTCTGGTAAACCTTTAGCGCGAGCAGTTTGAATATAATCCTGGCGCAAGACATCTAGTAGTTGACCTCTAGTTAAACGCTGCAATCCTGCAAAACTCGTGATACTTAGAGCGATCGTCGGCAAGATCAGATGCCAAGCAATATCCAGAATCTTGCCGCTTAAAGATAGCTGATCGTGGTTGATACTGGTCATTCCCCCCACAGGAAACACAGGGGACAAAAACTGGGCAATGATCAGGAAAATCAAAGCGGTGATAAAGCTGGGAAACCCTTGTCCAAAATAACTTAGCACCCGTAAAATCTGATCTAGGTGGCTGTCTTGCTTAACCGCGCTCAAGATTCCCAAAGGAATTGCGATCGCCCAAGTCAAAACAATCGAAGCGATCGCCAGGAGGAGAGTGGCAGGAACTCGCTCCACTAGAAGGGAAGAAACAGAACGAAAATAAACAAAACTTTCACCAAAATCAAACCTAGTCAAGATCCGCCACAGCCAACGAAAATACTGCACCACCGCAGGCTGATCTAAACCAAACTGCGCGCTCAACTCCGCAATTCGCTCAGGAGTAATCTGGGGATCTTGTTTGAGGGTATCTAAATAGTTTCCAGGGGCAATCTCGGCAATTAGGAAACAAAGCGCTGAAGCCAAAAGCAAAGTTATTACAGCCTGAAACAAACGTTTAACTATGTAGAGGATAGTTTCATTTTGGAGCAGGTTTTGAAGGAGGAATAAAAGTCTTGCCCCATAATTACTTTGAGCCATAAGAGTTGAGCCTTGATCTTGACTGAGAAAAACAATCGGCAGATGCTCATTTAAGCAAATTCAAGCAAAATAGGCAACAATCCAAAACAAACTGTCAACTAAAATTGTGCTTAACACTGCCCCAGCAAATGCCCACCAGTGTAGCTCGGTTTTTCTTAATGCCCACCAGCTAACTCCCAACAGGATATTGACTAAGACGATCGCCCAACTAATACCCCAAACAGTTTGCACCTGCCCTAATGCCGCTTTAAAAATGGGTGAAGCTAAAGCGGGATTCATATCTACCGTCATTAACTCCCGCCAATAGGGAATTACATCCACCATATAGAAATAGAGATCAGTAATCGCCGTGCCTAACAAGGAACCAAGATAAAAGAAATTACCAATCTTGCCCCAACCTCGCCAAATACACCCCAGAGCAAAAGGCAAGCCAATAGCTTCAATCGGCATATGAATCAAAGGTTCGGCTCTGAGCCACCCCCAATAAATAGAGCCAGCTAACCAACTCCAACTAAAGCCTAAAATAATATCCCCCCACCAGCGATTCTGAGGACGTTGATAGAGATACCAACCTAATCCCACCCAAGCTAGGGTTAGTACCAAACTAAGTTCAGGAAATAATCTGACGATGGGTGCTTGAAAAAATACGGGAACGGAAACGAGAAACGAAGCTGTAAAAAATACTCGCCAGGCCTTACTCCCTTGACTTGCTTGTAGAGGCAAATCGAGAATATTCGCGGGGTTGATGGATGAGGGATCGGAGCTTGAGGAAGATGTCACAAGTTGAATGAGTAGGAGCTAGGGTAAGTGGACTTTTCTTATTTTCGTTACTTATCTTTACTTTTATTAAGTTACCACAATTGTTTTGTCTCAGGGTTGAGAGATAAAAATCGGTACAACAGTTATCCGAGCTTCATTTAATTATTAATATTGATGTCAAAAAATCAGAAATCAATCTAATTCAATTATTGAGGGTAAATAGTTTCAGGTAACTTTTAGACAGTGCTGCTGGGGGGAATATACGCAGAACGACTAGGGATCTAGGAGACGATTATCCCTCCTAGATCCCTAGTTCAAGCTTTAATTTGCTTTAGTATTTTTTAATGTTTACTGTTTCCAGCCTAAATATCTAGCTCATTCAAAGTTGCCAGATAATCGG
>JBEANW010000040.1:0-5010 GCA_041165225.1 Cyanobacteriota bacterium
CTCCCATTCAAAATTCAATACTGACGGACAAAGTTTAACAGAGCAACTGAATGAATATCATGAGGTTAGTCCAGAACTTTCTGGAGATGATCTCGATGCAGCCTGGTCTCAAGCAGAAGTGGCTGGGGAAGAAGCCGTAGGTGGAACTGCCCCAACGCCAGACCAAGATCTTGTCGATCGCTTAGGAGCAGCAGTAGGGCTAGAAATGGATGACAAGGCTCCTCTGGGGACAGAGGAAACTTTAGAACTAAGAGATGCTAAGAGATGGGAATTAGAACCCAAATCTTCTGAAGATTACCAAGAACGTCGAGAGGAATAAATTTTTGCGTTATCCATTTGTTTTTTGTCTTGATGAAAATTACCAGAAATTTACTAAAAGACCAGAAAAATTAAAACTAGATCGAAGTTATTCATATCAGAAATATTACTCTCAACAAGTAAATTAGATCAAACACATACCGAGATTTAGAAGATTATGCTACACCAATCGACTCTACGAGAAGCTAATAGCTTAGTCTCGATCTTTTAGAACAATTACCGAACAAGTTAATTGCTGAACTAGACGATTAGTAAGATCGTTGATAGCTAATCCGTCTAGATTGGGAAGATGTCCAAATGATTGGAGTACTACTAAATCAAAATTGTTACATCGATCAACAATCATGGGCACAAAATCATCACCTACAATCATGTCTGTTTCCACCTTAATTGTAGGTGTAAGCTTAGAAACAAGTGAACCCATTTTTGTTTGTAATACCTGATATTTTTCCTCTGAAAGCTTTTGGTGAATAGTTAATAATAAGGTTACTTGAGCTTGACTGGCAGCAGCTAAAATTTGAGTAAAATCAACTTGTCGAAACACTTTTTGGGTGAAGTTTTCTATCGGTACTAAAATACGCTTAATTTGTGTTGGCGAGGTTAATAAACGTGTTACTGCTACTGGACAAGGAGCTTGCCAAAATACGCTGTCGATAATACTGCCAAACAAACGGCTACGCAAACCCGATCTTTGTCCCCATCCCATCAGAATTAAGCTTGCTTTTTGCTCTTGGGCAGCTCTAGTAATTCCTTGAGCAATGCGATCGTCAATTCTAAGTAGAGGCGTGACTGTAACCGCTAATTCTTCACTTAAAGTCACAGCAGTTTCTAATAATTGTTGGCTGCGATCGACAGCTTGATCAAGTTGAGATACATCCAGATAAGGATCGGCAAAAATAATTGATAGCGGTGCAATTTTTCCTGCTTCGTGATGCGCTAGTAAAGCTGCCATTTCCAGTAAATATCGTTCGGTTTGAGGATTGGAAACAGGAACAATTACTGTAAAAATGGAAGTTCCATCGTTTGTGATCTTAGAGGGGAAGATTTCGCTTGTTGATTTGCTTTTTGGTAGGGGAAGATCGATCGCACTACGACTGGTAATTAAGGGTGCAATGATAACTGTCACCAGCATCATCACCACAACACTATTCAAGACATCTTCACTAAGTAAACCTGCTCTATTTCCTACCAGTGCAGCAGCAAGAGTAGCTGCTACTTGAGGAAGGGACATTGACCACATAGTTAGGGTCTCAGACCAACTATAATGGTAAAGTAATTTGGTAAAAAAAGCTGCCAAAAATTTACTAACAATTAACCCAATTACTATTGACAAACACAACCAAATAGAAGCAAGACTATTAATAAAAGCAGGGATATTAATCAGTAAACCGATGTCAACAAAGAAAATGGGAATGAAGAGAACGCTACCAATAAAAACCACCTTTTCTTTGGTAGAACTTTCCCCAAGAACGTCATTTACTGCTAATCCAGCGAGAAAAGCACCAACTATTTTTTCGATGCCAATTAATTCCGCTCCAAATGCTGCTAAAAAAACAGCCAGCAATACGAACAAAAATTGATTACCTTCGTCTGTACCAGAACGGCGAAAGAACTCTCGACCAGCGCGATCAAGTCCAAAAAGAACTACTACAGTGTAAACAGCTAGTGAACCTAGCAAGAGGAGCAAACTACCACTGGTAAAATTGCCTCTACTGATGCCGACACAAATTGCTAAAACGGTTAAAGCACCAATATCAGTAAAAATAGTGCCGCCAATCGTAACCGTAACTGCTTCATTTCGCACAACTCCCAGGCGACTAACAATTGGATAGGTCATTAAGGTATGGGAAGACAGCAAGGAACCTAATAAAATTGCCGAATTCCACTCAAAACCGAAAAACCGACCGATAGTAGTCCCCGTAATTAGAGGTATCAAAAACGTCAAACTACCAAAGCCCGCAGCCCGAAACTTAACCTGGTGAAACTGCTTAAGATCGATTTCTAACCCTGCCACAAACATTAGATAAAGTAATCCAATGTCTGAAAGCAATTGCATTATTTGGGATTCAGAATTAAGTAGTTTTAATCCGTGAGGACCTAAAAAAATGCCCGCTACTAGTAATCCAATAATTCCTGGAATTCGCAGTTTCTCAAAAACTAGAGGAATAATTAATATAACTGCTAAAAGAAGTGCAAAAGTAATAAGTGGTTCTTCTTGGAAATAGTCTAAGCTTCGTTCCATATTATTAATACATTATTTTGCTCGTATAAATCAATGTTGCGATGATAAATTGCTATTATTTACACAGATTAAAATAATGTCAAAAAATCATTTAAGTTAGGTGCAAAATAAGTTTAGTTGAACACCAAGAAAGGTAAATCTTCCTTTTGATATATTTTCACGCTACTTAATAAATACTTGATAAAACACAGATGGAGCAAGATTAAATAAATCAGACCTCTTGCCCTAAAGGATGTGCGTATAGAAAAAAAGTTAATTCTGAGCAAATATCTTTTACTTAAAATATTCGATCTCGTTCATCATTTAGCGATATTAAGATCTTTCCCCTGATAGATAAAAGATTCATTTAGTCTTGATTAGGATCACAGAAATTGAGGCAAGTTTTGTAAATATATGTAGTCCAATGCAAGCATACGATGTTGTTATTATTGGTGCGGGTCATAATGGTCTGGTCTGCGCTTCTTATCTGCTAAAAGAAGGTTATAGCGTTCTGCTATTGGAAAAACGTTCCGTTCCTGGCGGTGGTGCAACAACCGAAGAAGCGATGCCAGAAGAAGCTCCTGGTTTTAAATTCAATCTATGTGCGATCGACCATGAATTTATTCACCTCGGCCCTGTAGTAGAAGAATTAGAATTAACAAAGTATGGGTTGGAATATCTTTATTGCGATCCTGTAACTTTTTGCCCTCATCCCGATGGTAAATATTTCTTAGCCCATAAGTCCGTCGAAAAAACCCGTGCTGAGATTGCCCGCTTTAACCGAAGGGATGCCGAAAAATATGCAGAATTTATCGATTTTTGGCAACGCTTCACTAAAGGCATTGCGCCTATTTTTAACGCTCCGCCTAAATCGATTATCGACATTGCTGGTAATTACGGGTGGCAAAATATTCAAGATCTGTTATCTACTTTGGGTGGTGTCGATAAAACTTTAGATTTGATTCGCACTATGTTAACTTCCCCCACAGATAGCCTGGAATATTGGTTCGATTCGGAATTTCTCCGTGCTCCTTTGGCTAGGATGGCTGCGGAATTTGGAGCTCCTCCTTCGCAAAAAACTATTGGCATCGGTTCGATGATGATGTCGATGAGACACAACCCAGGTATGGCAAGACCCCGCGGCGGTACGGGCGCTTTGACTCAAGCTTTACTTAATTTGGTTAAAAACAAAGGTGGAGTTGTTCTGTGCGATCGCTCTGTGGAATCGGTTTTAATCGGTAATAACGGTAAAGTTGAAGGTGTCAGACTAGCGGAAGGGGAAGAATATCGTGCGCATAAAGCTGTAATTTCTAATATCGATGCTAAGCGACTGTTTATGGAAATGATCCCTGAGACGGCAGCACCAGAATTATACGAACGACTAAAACGGCGGATCGTTAATAATAACGAAACTATTCTCAAAATTGATTGTGCTTTATCGGAAGCACCACGTTTTGAAGACCATAACCACAAAGACGAGTATTTAATTGGTTCGATTTTAATTGCTGACTCGGTAAATCACGTCGAAGAAGCTCACGCTTTACCAACCATGGGCAAAATTCCCGATGAAAATCCTTCGATGTACCTTGACGTACCGACAGTTTTAGATCCAACCATGGCACCCGATGGCAAACATACCCTGTGGATTGAGTTTTTTGCTCCCTATCAAATCGCAGGTGCTGAAGGAACTGGTTTAAAGGGTACGGGTTGGACGGACGAATTGAAAAATAAAGTAGCTGATCGAGTCATTAATAAATTAGCAGACTATGCCCCCAATGTAAAAGATGCCATCATAGCTCGTCGTGTCGAAAGTCCAGCCGAATTAGGAGAACGTTTAGGTGCTTATAAAGGCAATTATTATCACATCGATATGACTCTCGATCAAATGGTATTTTTCCGCCCTTTGCCAGAAATCGCTAACTACACAACACCTTTAGAAGGATTATATTTAACTGGGGCTGGTACCCACCCAGGTGGTTCGATTTCGGGAATGCCAGGACGTAATTGCGCCCGAGTTTTTCTCAAGGAACAAAACTCAATCGGACAAAAGCTTAGAGAAGTAGGGGATACAATCAAATCTACGATCGATAATATTACCCCAGAATAATCGAGCAAAGGCACTGAGGGATATTAAAATCAGCAACGCCTTTAAATTTATTCATTTTGAGCAGCTTTTTCTGGTAAACATAAAGTAAAAATAGTTCCTTTGTGTAATTGAGATTTAACAGAGATCGTACCTCGATGAGCTTGGATGATCTGATTACATAAATGTAATCCTAATCCATGACCAGAACGCTTATGATTTCCTTTGCGAAATCTTTCAAAAATAGTAGTAGTGTTTTCGGCGGCGATGCCAATGCCTGTATCCTCAACCTCTATTGCTATCCACGGAACTGTTTGTGTATCTGCTTGATTTTTTGTCGATGAGGCTCCGCCTCCGCTTCGCGATCGCACCATAGAATTCAGACGCA
>JBEANW010000041.1:0-10495 GCA_041165225.1 Cyanobacteriota bacterium
GATGGCGATCGCCCTTCAGGATATAGTTAAATTGGTAGTTACTAGTTATTTGGTCGTTAGTTTATAGGAGGTTAAAAGCTTATAGCTTATAGCTTATAGCTTATAGCTTATAGCTTATAGCTAGTGATGATGATGATGGTGGTGTGTCGCTTGGGTTTTAGCTAACTGAGGATTCACCGTATTACCTGATTCCCCTAACAAAGCCTCAATCTGCGGATTTGCCCACTCTGCTGCCATGTGCATAAACTCAGGACGGCTATTGACACAGGGCATCTGAACAAAGGTAACGTTACTATGCTTATGTTGGAGACTATGGATAATATGATCCACGTCTAGTAGAGTTTCATGGTTTTCCGTGGCAAAACCAATAGGCATCATCACAATGGAAGTTGCACCCAATCCCATCAGGTTTTGAGCAGCTAATTTAGCGTTAGGCTGTGTCCATTCAATTAGAGGGGTGTCGTGATTGAGCCAACCGACAGAAATCAGCGGATATTTATCAATCAGTTTTTCTCGAACTAATTCATACATCCCTTGGCTTTCATCAATGCCCGAAGTAAATCCCTTGGCTTTGTGGGGACAACCGTGATTCATCAGAATGATGCCAATTTGTGATGCTAAATGCCCTTGAGCTAATTCCGTCTCAATTTTTTCTTCCACCATCTGAGCCATTAAATTAATGTATTCTGGCTTATTGAAAAAGGAAGGAATATAACGAGAACTTTTTAACCAATGAGCATCCCCATCAGCTTGCTTGGCTAAAGCTTTGTTTACCTGCTCCACCGCAATCCCACTAGTGAAAATAGAATCCACTACCAACAAAGGATAAATCAAGATTTTCTCAAAACCTTGCTCTTTAATCTCCGCCAATACCTGCTCAGGCAAATGAGGCGCACAGAAGTTAAAGGCTTTAAAGACTGTTACCTGATCACCCCAAGTTTTTCTCAGTTCACTTTCGATCCCTGCTCTTTGTTCCTCAAAGATGGCGTTATGGGGAGAGATAAAATTATTATGTTGATGACTCCATTCGTGGAGGTCAAAAATTGCGAGTAACTTGGCGATCGCGGGATAAATCCAGGTAGGTACAGGGGCAAACTTAGCTGTCAAAAGATTGAGAGCCTGTTCATTATAGTTAGCAAAATCTGCATAACTTTCTACTTCGCCATAGCCCATTAATAAGACGGCTACCCGATTGCTTTGGTTATGTTCAGATTCATGGTGATGACGATGATCATGAACTGTAGAGGTCGATTGATGAGGGATTGTAACCACTTACTGCTTCCTTTTAATAAGTTGAATTAATTTATGAGTCGGATTTAGAAGAGATGTGCGCCGTATTTTGCAGAGATAAACTAAAGTCCAAAGTCCTACTACATATGTACCGATTAAGCTAACATCCCCCTCTAGGGGATATCTAGAGAATTGCTAAAAGTTAATATTTAGCAGCATAAATTAAACTTGAATTATTTAATTGTTAATCATTGATCGTGATGACATCAGAAATAGAGTTACCAGCAATCCTCCAAAACCAATCATCTCCAGCGTCCTCATCACTAGATGAAGAGCGATCGCCACAAAAAGTGGTAGTTTGTCGCGGTCGTAGCTGCTGTAAATATCAAGCGGAAGCAGTCTGGGAAAATTTTGCCAAAAACTTACCTCCTGATGTGGAACTGATGTCTGTTCCCTGTTTAGGGCAGTGTGGTAATGGTTCTATGGTTGTCATCGAACCAGACCAAATCTGGTATTCCCAAGTTCACCCAGAAGAAGTTGGCACTGTAATTAAGCAACACATTATCGGTAAATCTCCTGTTGCAGCAATGTTAATGCCATTCCGCAGCTAAAGCCAGATTAACCCTCTTTTATCCAAGCACTACCAGCGCCTCAATTTCTGCCATACTCGCTTTAGATTACGCCAAGTAAAATATTTATGGTACTTTTCAACCGCCTGTTTGCCCACGATCAAAGCTCCTAGCCAAAATAAAACTTCAGCAATCATCAACAAGATGACCGTGGCTAATAAACGTTGGTTGTTTGCCAACGGCCACCAAGGTAGTGTCAGCACTAATAACCAAGGCATGAAAGAAATAATTACTAACCCCCAGCCCCAAAATTTTAATAATTTCATCCTTCACTGTTTCAATGTACCAGTTGTCCTCTCGGCAATGCTGTTTGTTGGAATCTAGGTTGTATTGTTGTCGGCATGCCCAGGTAAAGTATCCCCAAACCACACTTTAGCTAACAAAGCTTTATAGTGGCTTTCCTTGAGCATCATCTGTCCATAAAGGTAAATCAAATATTCCAGGGCTTGTTCCCGAGTCATTTTCTCAACTCCGTCGGCAAAAGAACGGAGATGGAATTCTTGTTCCAAAGATAATTTGATTGGTTCGTTCACTTATTTCATTCTCCTACGTAATTTTACTAAATCTATACGTAGGACAGTAAAAAAATAAGCATTCATTTTGCCCTAGCTTACGGCTTGTAGCTTATAGCTCCTTAATTAAAGCCAATTGCCCAACAGTACATAAGGAGCCCAATAAAACGGGTGTTTGTACCAGCGATTGTGTAAGAGGTTTAACTGAGCCTGACGAACTGCTTCGGCTTTGGGGAGATGCTGATCGGCTAATTCGGCATAAAAATCCCTCATTAGTTTAGCAGTGGCTTGGTCATTAACCGACCAGAGAGTAGCTAAAGTGCTTTTAGCTCCTGCCCTGACAGCTATTCCTGCCATGCCCAAGGCAGCTCGACTATCTCCTGTAGCTGTTTCAC
Source organism: Cyanobacteriota bacterium (assembly GCA_041165225.1). Lineage (GTDB taxonomy): Bacteria > Cyanobacteriota > Cyanobacteriia > Cyanobacteriales > Xenococcaceae > Waterburya. The sequence continues at coordinate 2,767 of JBEANW010000041.1, forward strand.
AGGCACTCAAAACCAGTAACTCGATCGCTTTTTCTGGATCGCTATTGCGGGTTTGTAAAATATTGCTTAACTCATTGATGTGAATGCGATCATTCCAAGCGACCAAGAAAGTATCTTCTAGGGAAGAACTAAACTGTCCGTGGGTAGCAATATGGACAATGGGATAATCTGAGTATTGAATTTCTTTTTTCAGGGCTTCACTAGTAAACTCTTGATTGACTAGGATGCGGTTCTGCCCTCGTCCTGCAATTTCCTCTAGCTCAGAAGCGACATAATCTAACCCAGCAAAGCCATCCACCCTTTTCGTCAAACCAGCAGCTATGGTTTTCAGCTTGGCATGTGCTAGGGGACGGGGATTGAGTAACTGTAGTCCAGGAGTTAGGGCAATACTATAGTCTTCGATGAGATAATGTTGACCATTGTGGAGGGCGCTTAAGGGAACGTTACGGAATGCACCATCGGGAATAAAGACTAAAGTTTTGATCTTACTTTTGGTTAAATCAGCCACAGCAGGACGAATCACTAAATCATATAGTTTCCGTGCTGAACCATAGAAATTACGCCGACTGCGGACCACAATGTTATGACGAAACTGTCCAATAGTGCGCTCTAATTGCTTTTGCGAAATCTTGGTGCTGTAGTGTTTGAGGGGTTGATTTGGTAAGCTGAGAATTACTTCCAGGCGATCGCTTAAAATAATCGGATAAATTACGGCTGCTTGAGGATCTAAATGATCGATATTGACTTCTTGAGCATCTAAACAGGCTTCACGAAAAAAGTTATTCAGTTCGGCAAGTTGCAGAGATTCCATCACTTCTCTGGCTGATTCTAAATTTCCCTGACTAATCTCTTCCCCTGGATTAGTTTCCAGTAATAAGCTGACTAGTCCTCGATATACAGGTTCTACACGATCGCGAAAAGAATACTGAACATCAGGGTTGATCGCGACTAAATCCCGACTCAAAGACTGAAGCAACTCCACCCCTTGGGAATAATGGGCGATCGCTTGGGAACGTTCTCCCACAGCCTGATTAATTCTGCCTAACTGCCAATGCCACAGGTAACTTACTTCCGCAGCGTTCTGAGCCAGAATCAAAGCTTTTTGCGTATATTGTTGGGCGTTGCCCCAATCTTTTAATTCTTCTCTAATTTGTCCCCGTAAGCCGAAACCGTATGACTGAGCTTTAGGGTAGCCAATGACCCTAGCTTGCTTGATGGTTTCGACTAAAAACTGCTCAATATTTTTTAGATCTTCTCTCTGTCCAACTTGCCCGTCGATTAATTCAACCCAACTCTGAGCAAAATTTAGACGACGGTCAATATTGCTTCGATTAATGGGTAATCTGGCAAACTCAGTCTTAATTTGTGGAATTAAAGATGCCCCCTGTTGCCCATCAGGGGTATTTAACCGAGTATTCAACTGGGCAAGATAAATCTGGAGGGGTAAATCCGTTGGCAGACAATTGGGCTGCTGCTGACAAGTTGCTAATCCTTGTTGATATAGAGCTAAAGCCTTTTCAGGTTGATGAGCTTTGTAGGTATTGCCTAATAAAAGTAAGATTTCGACTTGTTCTCCCGCAGATTTTAAACCAGCAGCAATAGTTAAACTAGATTCCAGAATTTCCTGGGATTGTTTAACCTCGCCGACTAATCGCAGGATATCGCCATAGCTTTTTAATCCTGCCACCTTAAGCTCAGAGTCTGGTTGTTGTTCTAGAGTGCTGGCTACTTCCGTGAGGGTGTTCAGGGCGCGTCGATATAACCCCAGTTGCTTAAAGGCACTCCCCTGATTAATCGCCGTGCGAATTACTCCTAGTTCATCTCCTGCCTGTTGATAACTATCCTCAGCTTGTTCCCAAGTGGCGATCGCTTTTTCCGCTTCTCCTTGACTCAGTTGTAAGATTCCCTGGTTATTTAACACTTGTGCCATCGCCTGAACTTTGCGTTCAACCACCAAGTTAGAGTCGTTATCCAATAGCGCTAAACTAGCTTGAATATTTGCCGTTGCCTGACTCCAATTCCCCAACTGACCTTGAGCTAGAGCTAAATTACTCATAACTCTGGCGCGACTCACCGAATCTCGGGGGTCAGATACTTCAATTGCCTGCTGCCATGCCTCTGCTGCCTGTTGAAATTGAGCGATCGAATAAAAATATTTTCCCTGAGTCTCAAGTTCCGCAGCAGTTCTTACTTCCACTAACTGTTGCTTAGGGGGGGCTGTAGCCAGAACAGCAGCAAACCGACGGGGATGAGGAACTAAACCTATCGACAAGCCTACTATTGTCAAAACCAACAGCAGCAAGTAACGTCGTCGAAGTTTAAAAGCCATGGAAATGTCCAGCAAAAATTTATAACTACTGATAACATGCCCATTTCCTGATTTGTAGTTACTAATATTTACCTTTTTTGGCTTTTAAGAGATTTTAAAATTAACCATCCGTGATTATTTCCGTTGTTCAAAAGCAGCGATCGCATTATGTAAAGTGGGATAGATATGTTCTACCTGAATACTGCTGAAAAACCCTGCTCGTTCGAGATCTAAATATAAATCCTGTTTAACTCTTGCCATCCCCAAGGTAATGTTTTTAGTGGCTAACTCTGACCGCAATTCTGCCAACATATCAATGGCGGTGATATCGATTTCGACGTTGGCTTCCATGTTCAAGACCAACCATTCCACAGTCACTGCTTCTGATTCAATAGCAAAAAGCGATCGCTGTTTGAAATTCTCGGCATTAGCAAAACACAAGGGGGCATCATAGCGATACATTACCAGTCCTGGAATGGTGGTGGCATGTTCCCAGTCATTGATATCATGGAGTCCGTCTAAGTCGGGGACAGTTCCCAATACTGCATCATGAGGACGCGCAACTCTAGAAAATAGCTCAATTACCGATAAACCAACCGCAATTCCCACCCCTACTAAAATATCCGTGGCTAATACCGCCAGGGTGGTGAGCATCGCCAAGAGAAACTCGTTACGGCGAAATCGATATAGTCTGATAAATTCAGGAATTTCAATTAACTTAGTGGCAGCATAAATCACAATCGCCCCTAAAGCAGCCTTCGGGAACAATGCTAATACAGGACGGAGAAACAGCAACACGATGATCACTGACACCATTGCCACCAGGGAAAACAGTTGACTTTTGCTTCCTACCGCATCACCAATTACCGTGCGACTGGCGCTACCACTAATGGGAAATCCCTGCATCATTCCATTACCCAGATTAGCGATCGCCAGGGCTAAAAGTTCTTGATTAGCGTCAATCTTATAGTTGTTACGGTGGGCAAAGGCTCTCGCGGTCAAGATGTTATCTGAATAGCCGACAATAGCAATACCTACCGCAGCAGCCACCAAGGAACTCCAATCTTGAATCGATCCTTGAGGAATCGCCCAATGAGGTAAGCCAGCGGGAATATCTCCTACTACCGCTACACCACGGCTATCGAGCTTGAAGATTGCTACCGCTGCGGTGGATAGTAATACGGCGATTAAAGATATCGGCGCATGGGGAAAACGCTTCTGGAGAGTAAACAAAAAGATTAAAACCCCCATGCCTAAAAATAGCGTCGGAGTATGAGCCTGGGGTAGCTTACTCAAAAATTCACTGATCTGACCAAAAAAATTATTAGCAACAATCTCCAGTTTGGCAATCTTACCTATTTGCCCACCAATCATTATTAAGGCAATCCCCGCCATATAACCGACTAAAATAGGTTTAGAAAGTAAATCCGCCAAAAAACCTAGTTTGGCAAAATAACCTGCAAGACATACTAATCCGACGATGATGGCTAATAAGGCAACCAAACTACTATAGGTATCACTTCTGGCTGCTGCCAAAGGAGCGATCGCCACTGCTGTCATCACGGCGGTACTGGATTCGGGGCCAAGGGAAAGCTGGGAGGAAGAACCAAATATGGCATAGATAATCGCTGGAGGGAGAATTGCCCATAAACCCGCGACAGGTTCAACTCCAGCTAACTCGCCATAAGCCATACATTGCGGAATTAAATAAGCAGCTACCGTTAACCCCGCTAATACATCTCCCCTTAACCATTCACGACGATAGGACAATAGTTTTCTCAAGCCTGCCATCTCAATCCAGGAGGCTTTGCTGGTTTTGGTCATTTATGAACGGGGTCGGAGTTCGGAGTTCGGAATTCGGAGTTGCCAATTTGCTAGTTGCTAGCCTCTTAAATAAGCCACGATCGCTACCAGCAAAAAACAGCCGATAAAAGTTAAGCCTAATAATACCAGAACAAAGATTTCCCCTGAAGAAAGGGGACGATCCGTTGGATCTAAATAAGCCGTCCGAGAGTAGTTTGCCCTCTGATTGGATTCGGGTTCAGACCAACTGGGTGCTTGGATGACATTTAGACGAGAATAGCCGATTTTTAAATCGTAAAGCGATCGCTGGTCAGGACTGCTTAACACAGCATAAGCTTCATTTAGTCTTTGAAACTTACTAGTGGCAACACTATAGGGTAATTCGGTAGTGTCGGGATGATATTTTTTGCTCAGTTGGCGATAGCTGCGACGGATGGCAATATTCGAGGCGGAAGGATGCAGCCCCATCAAACCGTAGTAGGTATTAATTAGCTTTACCTGGGGTGGTAGAATCGCCGATTTCTGTCGTGGAGCATTGCGGTTGGTCATGGTTTACGATGACGGAGAATTTCTTTATTATGTAGCGAACTTTGTCCGTCAAATCAAGCTAACCGCTGGAGTTACCTTAAGAAATATTAAACATAATCAACAAATCGGTCTGTATTTCGTGGTGCTTGTAACAGAATTTAAAGTTATCGCGTCTTTCAACGAGTGAGAATAGTGGCATGGGGTAAACTAACCTTTGATTCTATCTAGAATACGATCACGGAACATTCGCAGTTGGAGCTATATATAAATGTCCCATAGCGTCAAAATTTACGATACTTGCATTGGATGTACCCAATGTGTTCGGGCTTGTCCTACTGACGTTTTGGAGATGGTACCTTGGGATGGCTGTAAAGCTGGTCAAATTGCCTCTTCTCCTCGTACTGAAGATTGTGTAGGTTGCAAACGTTGTGAAACGGCTTGTCCTACTGATTTCTTGAGTATTCGCGTCTATCTGGGGGCTGAAACCACCCGCAGTATGGGTCTTGCTTATTAAGACAAACTCAAATCGTAGATTTCATCAATAGATTGCGGTCTGCACCACGATTTATTTGATGGAATACCTTAATATGTCGTCTGACTTTTATGGTTGCGCTGCCTAGCATCGTGATTAGTCAAGTTGGGCGGCATTATTTATTTTTGATATTAACTAATGTAAAAATAATCCGAGTAATTACTCAAAATAATTGTTACAGACTGTTACTTAATGGGCGATTATTGTTATCGAATTGTTTCAGATAGACTGTTTGGCGGATTTTGAGGGGCGTTATTTGATAGAAGTAATTTACGTACATTAGCCATTTATCTAGGTAGACAGATCACGATTCTGCCCTGATATCAGCCGTTTATAACGCAATTATCAGCCAACTATCAAAGGAGATTAAAATTATATGTTCACCCAGGTCAAATCCACTGTTCGTCACGTTAAGCCAGATGCTGTTAACGGACGCGATCTACTTAGGGTGGTCTATGTCGTGTTGGAACCTCAGTATCAAAGCACCTTGACTGAGGCAGCTCAATCGATTAATCGTAATAATCCCCATCTTGCCATTGAACTTAGTGGCTATTTGATTGAAGAGTTAAGAGACGAAGAAAATTATCATAATTTCAAACAGGATGTCGCCCAGGCGAATATATTTATTGCTTCATTAATATTCGTTGAAGATCTTGCCCAGAAGGTGGTTGAGGCGGTCACACCTCACCGTGATAATTTAGATGCTGCGGTGGTCTTTCCTTCGATGCCCGAAGTTATGCGTCTGAATAAGATGGGTAGCTTTTCGATGGCGCAATTGGGTCAATCCAAAAGTGCGATCGCCCAATTTATGCGCAAGCGCAAAGAGAAGTCTGGCAGTTCTTTCCAAGATGCCATGCTCAAACTCTTGCGGACTCTACCAAAAGTCTTGAAATACTTGCCTGTAGAAAAAGCCCAGGATGCTCGTAACTTCATGTTGAGCTTTCAGTATTGGCTGGGGGGCAACGCCGATAATTTAGAAAACTTTTTATTAATGCTGTCGGATAAATATGTTTATCCCGACCAACTCAAGGGGGAAAAGCAATACGCAGCCCCGATAGTTTATCCCGACATGGGTATTTGGCATCCCCTAGCACCGAAGATGTTTGAGGATATCCAAGAATATTTAGCCTGGTTTAATAATCGTCCAGATATCTCTGACGACCTTAAAGATCCTTTAGCCCCCTGCGTGGGGTTGGTATTGCAGCGGACTCACTTAGTGACTCAAGATAATGCTCACTATGTCGCTATGGTACAGGAATTAGAATGTATGGGGGCGCGGGTCATTCCTGTCTTTGCTGGAGGACTAGATTTTTCCAAGCCTGTAGATGCTTACTTTTGGCAAGAAGGACAAAACCAATCCATTGTTGATGTGGTAGTCTCTCTCACTGGTTTTGCCCTAGTTGGGGGCCCTGCCAGACAAGATCATCCCAAAGCGATCGAGTCCCTTAAGCGTCTTAACCGCCCTTATATGGTGGCTTTGCCTTTGGTCTTCCAAACCACGGAAGAGTGGGAAGAAAGTGAATTAGGTCTACATCCTGTACAGGTGGCGTTGCAGATTGCCATTCCTGAATTAGATGGAGCGATCGAGCCAATTATTGCTTCTGGTAGAGATGGGGCAACGGGTAAATCCATTGCCCTGCAAGATCGGGTCGAAGCGATCGCCCGTCGAGCGATGAAGTGGGGTAATCTACGTAAGAAACCTAAACTAGAAAAGAAAGTAGCCATTACCGTCTTTAGTTTCCCTCCCGATAAAGGCAATGTGGGTACAGCAGCTTACCTGAATGTGTTTGGTTCGATCTACGAAGCCATGAAAGGTCTACGGGATAATGGTTATGATATTCAAGACTTGCCTGAGTCGGCGGAAGACTTGATGCAGCAGGTAATTCATGATGCTCAAGCCCAGTATGCTTCCCCTGAACTGAACATTGCCCACAGAATGTCGGTGGAACAGTACGAAAGACTGACCCCCTACTCCGTGAAGCTAGAAGAAAACTGGGGTCCGCCTCCAGGACACTTAAACAGTGATGGTCAAAACCTGTTAATTTACGGCAAAGAGTTTGGTAACGTCTTTATTGGCGTACAGCCTACCTTCGGTTATGAAGGTGATCCGATGCGTCTGCTGTTCTCTCGTTCAGCTTCTCCCCATCATGGTTTTGCCGCTTATTACACCTATCTAGAGCATATCTGGCAAGCTGATGCCGTACTGCACTTTGGCACTCATGGTTCTCTAGAATTTATGCCAGGCAAGCAAATGGGTATGTCTGGAGACTGTTATCCTGATAGCCTCATCGGTAGTATTCCCAACATCTATTACTACGCAGCCAACAACCCTTCCGAGGCAACTATTGCTAAACGCCGTAGTTATGCTGCCACCATTTCTTACCTTACTCCTCCTGCGGAAAATGCTGGGCTATATAAAGGTTTGAAAGAATTAGGAGATCTCATTGGTTCATACCAAAGCCTGAAAGATGGCGCAAGAGGTATCCAAATTGTGGATACAGTGATGGATCAGGCGCGGATTTGTAATCTGGATAAAGATATTGCTTTCCCTGACCACT
>JBEANW010000042.1:0-4213 GCA_041165225.1 Cyanobacteriota bacterium
ATTGAGATAAATAAGTAAATTTAAACGACGATCTAAATGTAATTTTCGGTGATGATTAAAATCGGCATGAATCTTAAGATATCCTCCTCTCTGAATTTGATGTAAACCACCCCCTACAAAATGCGGATCAGGAATAATTCCAGCAATTCCTGTCAAGTCTTCTAAAAAATCAATAAAAGTAGAGGAATTAAGTTGATATAAAAGTAGACGAGTTGCATCTCCCATCTGTAATTCAGAAGTAGATGCCAGTTTTTTTTCTGTAGTAGTATCAAACTGTTTCCAACTTATTTGTTCTGGTTGAGGAAATTCCGTTAAAATTTCATCTAAAATGAATTCTGGCAAGAAATTGTCAATTACAACATGAGGAAAAGGATGACCTTCAGAATATACTTGTTGATATTTAGTAGATAAATCTTTTAGATATTCTGGATTTAAAGAGAAAATAGTATTTGTATTTGTTAGCATATTTTTTAGAATAAATCAATAAAATTTGATATCAATTAGCTATTCCAATGAGATAAATCACGTTGTAGAAATTCAGCCAATTGTCGATTGGGTTGACAGTATTGTTCTAGTAAAAGTTGGCGAGTTTCTGGTAGCATTTTAGGAGGTAGATGCTGTTGCTCGTGCCATTTTTGGTATCGAAGTTGTTTAAACAATTGATAAAAGCGATCGCGTGCCTGTTTTGGTAGCAAGTTTTTAGCTTGAGCAGCCCCTGGAATTCTTTTCAAAGGAGACATTAACTGCTGGCGAATAAACCACTCAGGATGATCTTGGGCTTTATTAGCTGCAATTAGTCCGTCTTGAGTTAAATCAATCTGGGAATCAACATTGATAAAATTCAAAGTTGTCTCCACTGTTTTGCCTGGTTGATGAATTAAGTCTTCCATCAACAAAAACAAGAATGATTCTCGTGGAAAAAATTGCAGAAATTTTTTGATTTGTTGTAGATAATAACTACTGTCCAAAAATTCACTTTGATGTTTAATGGCTTGTTCAAAGGTTTCAAATAATTTTTTTTGATGTCGCCAGCCTTCTTTGTGTTTGTGAACATAAAACGAGTAGGCACGATCTACGGGATGACGCATTATATATATCAGCTTGACTTGGGGAAGTGCTTGAGCAATTCGTTCTGCTGCTTGAGGATACTGTTCCCATCTGGAATAGGTTGTAGAAGCTTCGCCACAAACCTGTTCAGGTTTAGCTTCTTGAAAAAGAGAACTATACCAATCTATTCCTTGAGCATATTGAGCATCAACGGCAAAAAAGTCTGGTTCTTTAGGGGTACTCATATAAATTTGTGGATGACGACACAAATATTGGTATAGAGTGGTCGTTCCTGACTTAGCACCGCCAATAATTAAAAAATCTGGTAAACGCATTATTTTATATTTGTTTGACTAGGTAATGTTGATAACAGGTAGTTCTATGCCCAAGTGAGAGCGAGCTAAGAACATTAGAATCACTAACCCTAAAAATACGGTGGTAGCAAGTAAATCCTGTTTCAGACAAAGTAATTTTTCTCGCCACAAACCATAAGTAATAGCTAGATAAGTGGGAAGATCATTTAAGGCAACTACAATCACCGCTCCGAAAATACCAAGTTGATTAAACCCTAGAGGTAAACTAATCGCAATAAATAAAAAGCGGTAAAAAGATCCCCAAGCTGCATATTGAGGTTTACCTAAGCCATTAAGACAGCGACCAAGAGTTTCTGAGAGAACAGTGGGCCAAATTCCCAACCCCAGAATCGGTAACATCCAGGTAGCAGCAAGATATCTTTCATCGTATAGTTTGGAAATTAATAGATCTCCAAAACTAACGATCGCTGCTACAATCAAAGCCAATAAAAATAAGAGTCGCCAACGTTGCTTTTTAATTTTGATTCGCAGTTTTTGACGAGGTAAGTCTGCTCGCCGAGAAACTAATGGGAAAATGATTGACGCTCCCACTTTCATCACAATCTGCCTGGGAATTTCAGAAACAGTAAAGGCAATGGCGTAAACACCTAACATTTCTAAACTCAGCAATTTGCCCAAAATAAGACGATCGCTCTGAGCGGCTAGAAATGTCATCGCCGTGGCAATCATGATCCATCTTCCAAAAGTGTTGATTTCTCTGATTACTTCTTTATTCCAAGCAAAACGATTAGGTTCTCCTGAATTTAGATAATGACTTAAGATCATTTTGCTGATTGCCGAGGCTAAATTACCCGCAACTAAAGCCCAGATCGTCGGATTAAACCAAGACCAAATAACCATCACTGCTAAGGAAATAATCTGGGTGACTATTTCAAAGATGGTGAGTTTGCTAATTTTCATCTGGCGACTTAAACTAGCCAGGCTGGTAGAAGTAAAACCTAAAAGAATTGCGTTAAAACCAACCACGGGAATTAGCCAAGTTAATCTAGGTTCTTCATAAAATTGAGCCACGGGAAAAGCGATCGCCAGGCATCCCAGCCAAACCCCGACACTGCGAACTACTTGGATCGTCCAAGCCGTATTGAGGAAAATTGGCTCATCCCCTCGTTTGTTTTGAATAATACTCGGACGGATACCAATATCGGAAAATAAGGCTAAACCAATGATAAAAACATTAACTAAAGCCATCAGCCCAAAAAGCTCTGGAACTAGGAGGCGAGTTAAAATCAGGTTGCTGCCAAGTCTTAAACTTTGACTGATTCCATAGCCCAAAATAGTCCAGACTGTTCCGTTAATAGCTTGCTTGTGAATAGTGGCTGAGGTCATAAAATTTTATCGATTACTATCACTGGCGATAGAAATAACTTTAGAAATAACTGTAGTCTGGGTATTGTGGCTAAATTGGGGAATAGTTACTGGTTCTGCAATAGGCTGGTTGACGGTTTGGCGAAAAAGATTTTCTAGCTTCTGGGCTTCTAGAGTAACGTTATGTCTTTCCCTGACACGTTCTCTTCCCACCTGACTCATTTGCTCTAGCTCTTGGGGCGCTAACTGTAAGACCCGACGCATTGCCGAAACTAAAGCTTCAACTGACCCCGAAGGTACTAACCATCCACAGACATCGTTTTCTAAGAGTTCGGGAATACCAGCAATATAGGTGCTAATGACTGGACGACCTAAAGCTAAGGCTTCCATAATTACCACTGGCAAACCTTCCGCAAAGCTGGGTAAAACCATTACCTGTGCAGCTAAAATTTGCTGTCTAACAGCGGCATTACTCAGCCAGCCCGTTAGTTCAACATATTCTTGTAACCCATATTGGACAATCATCGCCTCAATTTGAGGTCTTAGAGGGCCATCTCCCACCAGACTTAATTTAAACTGCCATCCTTCAAGGGCTAACTGACGAGCTGCTGCTAATAAAACAAAATGTCCTTTTTGTTCCCCTAGTCGTGCAACGCAGACAAATCTTGAATTCTGAGGAATGGGAGTAGGAGTCTGAGCAAAAAATGGCTGGTCTAAACCGCAGTGAATGATCTGGATTTTAGGCCAATCAGCGCGATCGCACCAGCGATAAAGTTGACTCTGGCAATAGGAACTAATAGCTGCCACAAACTTAGCTCCCTTGACTTTTTCTCCCAAAGCTAAAATGATCGCTCGATCTATACTTTCAGGCCCGTGAACAGTAAAGCTATAAGTTGGACCCCCCAAGGTATGACATAGCATTGCTACTGCTGTAGGGTTAAAGGCAAAATGAGCATGAATATGGGAGATGTCTGCATCTTTAGCCCAACGCAACAATAAACAAGCTTCAGCTAAGTAGCCAAGGTGAATCAACAGACCTCGATCTTGACCCCAGCCGATCTTAAATGTCAGCCTCAAGGTATTCCAAAAACGGAGGGGTCTGGTGATGGCGGTTAATAGTAAGTTAGATAATAAACTTCCAATTCCAGCTTTTAAGATAAACCGAGTTTTATTGAGTTCTAATTGATCAGCCTGATCAACTAATTCGGCAGCGGAGCGAATCGAAAAACGTTCAACTTCAATCCCCAATGTTTCTAGGGCTGCAATTTCTCTTCTGATAAAACTATGGCTAATGGCTGGATATTGATTGATTAAATAAGCAATTTTCATAAATTAATAAATCGCTTGGAATGACTAGGTTATATTTGGGAAAAGGGAAACCCTAAAGGGTACCGCTTCTCATAAGGGGAAAGTAGTACCCCATGATTTTGAGAATTGCTATACGTAAATTATTGATTTTAAAATGCTTGCTATAAACATTACTACTT
>JBEANW010000043.1:0-2809 GCA_041165225.1 Cyanobacteriota bacterium
TATTTTAACCTTCAATTTCATTGGAACGCTTGCTTCATGTTGATTAGCATAGGCTGGATTGATGAAAATACAATGACCTGCTGGAAGCTTTAGCATCTCTTCTGGCGAAAAAAGCTTCTTGGTTTTATCTTGCTCGGAGGTACTAGAACTTCCACCACTTTTGCTGCTAGATCGACTCTTCTGCCGATAATGCACCTCCTCATCCCCCAAATAATCTGAGAAATACTTAGCCGATTCGTACTCTCCAGGGTTGAAAATAAATTTAGTGTTACATCCAGACAAGATCGCCCGCGAATTCTCTTTGCCATAGGCTTTTTCAAGCTGAGTCATGTTTTGATATCCTAAGACACCACAGAACCCGGCAGATCGACTTTCATTTAACCAGTTCACCAGATAAGGCAGCGATAAAGTCCGTAGCTCATCTAAAAACACCGCCAGCGGGTCAACCCGCTTCTTAGCAATATTTCGAGTCACAATCATGTGCAGCACCGTAGCCAAAATCGGTCCGACGATATCACGACGATTCTGATCCATACCAAAAATGATCATTTGTTTGCCTTCTAGCTGCCCGTTCGCTCATTTTGGAAAAGGGTGAAGGAATTAAGTCTTATGGGGCTTGAGATGTAGGTGATAAATGGATTCTGGCAATTTCAGCATAGAAAGTATCTGTCGGTGGAGGGCGGAAAGATTGGTGACAGAGATAGAAGTATCGGGTAGTAAATAGAGAGTGAGGTTGTCAAAAGCTTTCAACAACTGCTCAGCAGAGGGGCGTTCTGTTGCTCTCTTAGGATTACCATCATAAAGACCAGACAACTTTTGTTTAGAGGTTTCCAAAGCCAGTCTGACAACAAATTCTATCAAGGTAAACACCCTCAAAGCCAAGGTGAGCAAGAACATCAATCCTACGATACGATCTTGATTTTGAAAGTAGATGGGCAAAGCGGGTAACTGACCTCGTTTGAAACGATGAAAGCCCCGTTCGACTAGCCATTGCTCTCGATAGTAGGCAATGGCTTGGTTGAGGCTGAGACGATTGATAGGTGCATTGGTAACATATAACCGCCAGCCAGCCAATTTCTCAGCTTCTTCAATCGCTAGGATTTGACGATCGCTTTTTAGTTTAAGTTCTATCTGAGTTACCTCCTGTGTGGGAGAATTCGCAGATGGACGACCTTTCTTAACATAACTAGTTGTGATACTGGTTTCAAATGTAGTTGTTACTATTAAAAACTCCTTGACCCGATGACGTTTTAAAATAGCTGATACTTTACCATTTAATACCTCTAAATCTTTGCCAGGAGCCTTTTTCAACTTGTCTAGTGCGGCTTCAGCCTTATCTAGTCGTTGATGCAGTCCTCGGATTTGAGCCGCTGCTAAGATGTTAGAGAAAGTAACTAGATAACGTTCCTGCCACTTCACAAGTTCTTTGGTGTCTAGATTCAGCCAAATCTTTCCTAGTTCTACTTCAAAGCCTTTCCCAACAGCGGGTTCATCTTCTTCTTGCCTTGGTAATCTAATATCGATACTGGCAGATGGTGGGTCAAGAACCCATTGCTTTAGTAATGCCGGATTCTGGCCAGTGAGAGGTAGTGGAAAGCAGTAAATACCACCTGCCAATTGAATTTGAGCACGGGTCGCAATTGACGCGGCTTTGCAATCAGCTAAAAAAACAAAAAGTTTATGTCCAATCACTTTAGCCATTCTTTGCCAAGCTGGCCAATACAATGGATCATCGGCACCATTTCCGGCAAGTGTCTCACTCACCAAAGGTATTCCAGCAGGATCTAGAGTTCCCAACGACTGACGGTATTGCAGCAGGTCAGGGCGTTTATCCTTAGAGTGTCCATAGCGCAATAAGCTATCAGCCTCAGATTCAATCTGCTCATGATGTGCTGAAAAACTGGTGGTGTCAAATCTTCCAACCTCTGTTGGTAATTCATAGGCTCGGATCATATGTTGTCCAAGCTTTTGTTCAATTTCTTGGCAAGCCTCTCCCTGTAAACCTAATTGTTCTACCACACGGGCTAAACGGTCATCTGTGACATCCTTTTCTCCAATTGACCAACCAGTAACAAGTTCCAGGGTTAGCCGATGTGTATTGACCCATGTTTCTGCTGTACACAAGCGATGATCTGACTGGCTAGTAATATATATCAGCAGTAGCACGCTCAACTGACCATAGCTCAAGCCCTGATGATTTCCATGCGGCTGTTTGAGCTGTTGATCAATCCACTTGCCAATCTCCATTTGCTTAAGCAATTCCGCAATCACTGGAATATCATCAATACGCTCTGAACTAATTTCCACCTGTGACCTCTGGCAATCTCAAAAACTGCTCTCTAGCCTACCTTGCAACAGTCCCTCTTCCTGACAGGCTGCCACAATGGCTTTGTCCTTTACCCCTCAAGGTTTTTATTCCTTTCCCCTTCTTAGAATGAGCGAACGGGCAGTTGATATTTTGAGTGAACTTATTAGTGCTCGATCGATCCACTGCCCCATCAACTCCAAATTCACGCATACAGCGTTGTCGCGCAGTTGCGGCTGTCAACCCAACTCAGCACCGTCAATAAAGACAACGCGACAACTCAGCAAGATCAACCCTTACGCAGGGAGGTGTGGAGGGCGACGTTTCGCCCTCTGCTGGGAGGTATGGAGGGCTAGTCCCCCAGCATCAAACGGCTTTGTACCATAATCCTAATTTGAAATTGCTGCAAACTTGCAGGCTTTATGGCACATCGATCAGCCCTGATGCTAATATAGGGGGCATTGCCGACTTGAAAACTAAGTAGAGTGCGATTTGTGTTTGCTT
>JBEANW010000044.1:0-3770 GCA_041165225.1 Cyanobacteriota bacterium
TAGAAAAAGCGGGTACAACGGATCTTGAGCCTGTGCGTGCAGCAGCGGTAGGTCAAACAATGGATGCTCCCGAAGGAAAAGTAACCATGCAGGCGAACCACCATATTTCTAAAACAGTAAGGATTGGGGAAATAAGAGAGGATGGACTGTTTGATATTGTTTGGTCTACGGAAGCCCCTCTAGAACCGATTCCTTGGAATCAGTATGTCAAAGAGACTAAAGGTTTTGCCTGTGATTGGACAGATCCAGCCAAGGGTGGCAAGTACAAAGCTTAGATTGTCGTTGAGTTGAGTATTTAATTTTGTAGTAGCGTGGGCATTGCACTAAAGTACTCCTAAAGGATACCGCTTCGCATATAGCTTCGCGTCGCCCACACTACTACCGATTTTGATTATTTCAACCCAACAAGTTAAAGTGTATGCGCTACTACAGCACTAATGGCTGATGGCTGATAGTTTTTAAAAAACTATTCCCGCAATATTTATCCAGAGAATGTGTCTATAAATTGTGTCTACATTATTAGAAGGTCTATTTAACGGTCTGAGTATTGGCTCTGTATTGCTGATTGCGGCTTTGGGCTTGGCGATTGTCTTTGGGCTGATGGGAGTGATTAACCTAGCTCACGGTGAATTGATGATGCTGGGGGCTTATGCCACTTTTGTGGTGCAAAATATTTTCAAACCCCTCGGAGAGCCTTGGTTTAGCTTGTATATTATCGTGGCAATTCCCGTGGCTTTTATTATCTCGGCAATCATGGGATTGATCCTGGAACGAGGGGCGATTCGCTTTCTGTATGGCAGACCACTAGAAACTCTTTTGGCGACTTGGGGTGTGAGTTTGATTTTGCAGCAATTTGTCAGGAGTGTTAGCTGGCTCTTGTTTATGGCGATCGCCATTTTTTCTCTGTTGTTTTTTGGCGGGATGGAGCTAATTAAACGTCATGCCGACTGGTCGAGGATTAAAAATAAAGCGATCGCCTTGCTATTACCTTTGGCTAGTGGAGTGGCGATCGCTTTTTACTATCTCCTCAACAAAAACACTGCTCTAACTAAAGCTTGGTTTAGTGCCAGAAACGTTGATGTCACCGCTCCTGCTTGGCTGAGGGGAGGGACGGACGCTTTGGGTTTTCAGATTCCTTACGTGCGTTTGTTTATCATTGCCTTGACTCTGCTTTGTTTGCTGGGAGTGTACTGGTTCTTACACCGCTCTACCTGGGGTTTGAAAATTCGTGCGGTGACCCAAAATCGGACAATGAGTTCATGCTTGGGCATTCCTACAGATAAGGTAGATGCTTTGACTTTTGCTCTTGGTTCAGGATTAGCAGGCATTGCTGGTTGTGCCGTTAGTTTGCTCGGTTCGGTAGGGCCAAATACGGGACAAAACTATATTGTTGATACTTTTATGGTGGTAGTGGTTGGTGGCGTAGGCAACCTCTTGGGAACCGTCCTTGCTGCTATGGGGATTGGGATTCTTAATTATCTGATCGGTTCAGGAACTTTGGCTTTAATCCTTACTAATATGAAAGCTCCTCAAGCAGTATTAGACCTTTGCTTCTTTTTTGCTACTAGCAGCATGGCAAAAGTACTGGTATTCGCTCTCATTATTACCTTCTTGCAGATTAAACCTGCGGGATTATTCCCCCAAAAAGGTAGAACAGCAGAACTTTAATAGGTCTCTTGTTCCCTTTCCCCCTTCCCCTTTTCCCCTTTCCCAATCTCTACAAATCAATGAGCGCGAAATGTTAGTTAATCAACCTTGAACCATGAGCAATGAAACAGGTATTCAAATAAAACAAAAAAAGCGTCGCAATCAATTAATTGAGACTAGTGTGATTGCTGCTTTAATAGTTATCCTGGCGGTAATTTTACCCAGCGTAATACCAGCTTTTCGATTGCGGCTGATTGGTCGATTTCTATCTCTGGCAATTGTTGCCCTGGGTATTGACCTGATCTGGGGTTACACAGGATTACTGAGCCTCGGTCACGGCATCTTTTTTGCCTTGGGGGGCTATGCTTTGGCGATGCACCTCAACTTGCAAATACCTAAAGGTGAACTCCCAGAATTTCTTACCCTGTATGGCGTGAAAGAATTACCCTGGATTTGGCAACCTTTTTATTCTTTTCCTTTCACTCTCTTAGCCTTAATTATTATTCCTGGAATTGTTGCAGGCTTAATCGGCTATTTAGTCTTCCGCAATCGCATTAAAGGGGTTTATTTTTCGATTCTCACCCAGGCGGCATTGTTAGTTTTTTATAACTTTTTCAACGGGCAGCAAAAATTAATTAATGGTACTAACGGCTTAAAAACCGATACGGAAAAGATCTTTGGGGTCTTAGCAAGTTCTCCTGAAGCACAGCGTGCTTTTTATATCATTACCGTAATCTTCCTGGTGTTAATTTATTTACTCTGTCGTTGGCTGACTAGTGGGCGCTTTGGTCGTCTGTTAAGGGCAATTCGAGATGATGAAACCAGGGTCAGATTTTCAGGCTACAACCCCACGGGATATAAGGTTTTGGTCTTTGCCATCTCTGGGGCGATCGCAGGTATTGCAGGGGCATTATATACCGTGCAAACAGGCATTATTAACCCTAGTATTATGCAGGTGGCCTTCTCCATTGAAATGGTCATATGGGTTGCCGTAGGGGGCAGAGGTACTCTGATCGGGGCTATTCTGGGAACGATGTTAGTCCGCCTCGCCCAGACATTCTTGAGTGAAAGTTTTCCTGCAATTTGGTTGTTTTTTCAGGGGGCATTATTCTTAATCGTGGTGACAGTTTTACCCGATGGCATCATTGGCTGGCTGAAAAATAGTGGTTGGGACAAATTGCGATCGCTTTTAGGACGACCGCCCGAGGTAGTTACTTATCCCAGCCTGACAGAAGATCCCTCAGTGCAGCAAGAACGCCAAGAAACAGAGGGAAATAAGTAAGTAAAGATAAGCATTATTAGCTTAAGCACGTTATTAATACTGAGTCATGAGCAAGATTTTAGAGATTGAAGACTTAACGGTTAGCTTTGATGGTTTTAAGGCTCTTAACAACCTGAATTTTAGTATGGATACAGGGGAGTTAAGGGTTATCATTGGGCCAAATGGAGCAGGAAAAACCACTTTTCTCGACGTGATTACGGGTAAAGTGCAACCTACTAAAGGAAGAGTTTTATTTAAAGGTAAAAATATCCAAAAAATTCCTGAGTTTAAGATTGCTCGTATGGGCATTGGCAGGAAATTTCAGACTCCACGAGTATATTTAAATTTAACCGTGGGAGAAAATCTAGATTTAGTTTGTAACCGCAATAAAAATGTCGTGGCAACTTTGTTTGGTGGTGCTAACAGTGGTGAGCAAAGAACGGTGGCGGGGCTGTTAGAAACCATTGGTTTAGATGCCAAAACCAACCTGTTGGCTAATTTACTCTCTCATGGAGAGAAACAACGATTGGAAATTGGCATGTTGGTGGCACAATCTCCAGATTTACTCCTGGTAGATGAACCCGCAGCAGGATTAACCGATGAAGAAACAGAAAATGTGGGGGCTTTAATTCTTTCCCTCGCCGAAAGTCATTCGATTATTGCGATCGAACACGACATGGAATTTGTTCGTCAAATTGCTACGGATAAAGTAACGGTACTCCATCAGGGTTCATTACTGTGCGAAG
This sequence comes from Cyanobacteriota bacterium, assembly GCA_041165225.1. Classification (GTDB taxonomy): domain Bacteria; phylum Cyanobacteriota; class Cyanobacteriia; order Cyanobacteriales; family Xenococcaceae; genus Waterburya. The sequence continues at coordinate 3,655 of JBEANW010000044.1, forward strand.
GAAAAATGGCAGAAGTCCAAAATGATCCTAGGGTGATCGAGGTGTATTTGGGAGAGGAAATTAGTAACTGACGTTACGCGCCCATTGAATTGTGAAGATTGGGAAACCCTAAAGGG